>JAJDXU010000010.1 GCA_022823105.1 Dehalococcoidia bacterium | reverse complement strand
CATCTTCGCGGTGGGGTTGATGGTTGGATGGTGGTAACCGGCTGTACGCTAGGATGCTGGCTACGCATTGGGACGGTCACATGGTGCGCCAGGTGTAGCCGTCGGTGATGGTGAGAAACTGTTCCATCAGCGTTGGGTGGGCGATGATGAGGCCGGGAGAGAAGAGGGTGGCGTCGTGCAACGTGGCGCGATCAAGTACGAGCGCGCCGGTCTCTTTGGCGAGGAGGATGCCGGAGGCGATATCCCAGGCGGACAGGCTGTGGTGGGCGTAGAGGTCGATGCGGCCGGCGGCGGTGTAGGCGATGCTCATGGCGCTGGAACCCATGAGTCGATAGCCGGATATCCGGGGCCAGATTCCGGCGACCATTTCAACCAGGTGTTTGGCCTGGCCGAAGTCGTAGCCGAGGTCGAAACCCAGGATGGCCTCGTCGATGTTCTGGCGATCTGAAATCTGGATGGGCTGCCCATCCAGGTGGGCTCCGGCGCCCTGCTGGGCGGAAAAGAGCTCATCGCGTACGGGGTCGTAGGTGACGCCGGCAACCACCTGGTCGCCGTGGGCGATGGCGACAACGATGCAGAAGTGGGGGATGCCCTCGGCAAAGTTGCGGGTGCCGTCGATGGGATCGACGACCCAGGTGTAGGGCGAGGAGCCGGCCACCGGGTCGGACTCCTCGGAGAGAATGCCGAAATCGGGATATTCGCTGCGAACGTAGTCGAGGATCACTCGCTCGGACGCGAGGTCGGCATCAGTGACCACGTTGGCGCGGCCCTTGAGGCTGACCTGCACGTCGGTCCGAAAACGCTCCATCACGAGTTCGCCGGCCTGGCGGGCGGCGTTTTCGCATACCGCCAGTGCGGTGAGGCCGGATCGGGAGACGGGCAGTTCTGTCCGGTCGGAGGCGTTGGTCATGGGCGGGTCTCCTCGCAATGATGGCCGCGGTATCAAGGTCGTGAATATTGGCGGGCGCAGTCTAGCACCGGGTTTGCAGGCGAACAAGGCGAGGGTTTTGGGGGTGGGAGTTCCGGTTTGAGGTGACCATCCCAAACGAAAACCGCCATACCGACGAAGACCGGGATGACGGTTTTTCGGGGTGGGCGTTTTCTGAAAGGCGGCGGCATTTCGCCGGGCGACCGCCGCGTGAGAATCCGGGAACTGGTGACAGGCGAACGGGTGAATGACCGCGTTGAATACCGGACCTACGCTATACTATCGGCGTGAGTACGCAAGGGGACAGGCCGCTGGTTGGTGTGGGAGTGGTGTTCCTGCGGGGAGGGAGGGTATTCCTGGCGAGGCGGCGTGGCGCGCATGGTGAGGACACGTGGGGGTCGGCCGGCGGCCACCTGGAGTTCGGGGAGACGTTGGAGGAGTGCGCGAGACGGGAGGCGATGGAGGAACTGGGCGTTACGGTGGGTGAACTGCGGGTACTGTGCATCAGCAACATTGTTGCGTACGACCGGCATTACGTGGATATAGAGTTCCTGGGGGACATCGAGGAGCAGGAGCCGGCGCCGACAGCTTCGGACGGCTCGTTTGGGGAGTGTGGGTGGTATCCGTTGTGGGACCCGCCGGAGCCGTTGTTCGAACCCATGAGGCTGGCGATAAAGAGCCTGTTATCGGGTCAATGGTATTACTCAGGCCGATTGGAATGATTGACATAAATCTTTCAGCTCCATTCAAAAAAACCGCATATTTCCGTACTTGGAATGTGGCGATTTGACCCCGCTTATGCTATAATTAGTTCTACGCCAACAGTATCATGAATTGCGATAATCGCCCGCGCCGACGACGGATGCGTTCACAGGGCCAGAACTGGCGGATCGGGGAGATATGACTCAAGGGGCAACGATTCCGACGACCGAAAACTCATCTGAATATACTTCAGACAATATTCAAGTATTAAAGGGTTTGGAGGCAGTCAGGGTGCGGCCCGGTATGTACATCGGGAGCACCGGAGTTGACGGACTGCATCACCTGATCAAAGAGTTGCTGGACAACGCGGTAGACGAGGCGTTGGCCGGCTACTGTGATCGGATCGATCTCCGTATCTCTGCGGACGGCGCGGTGAGCGTGTCGGACAACGGGCGCGGCATCCCGGTAGATGTTCATCCGGACACGGGTGTTTCCGGTCTGGAAACGGTGATGACGACGCTGCACGCGGGCGGTAAGTTCGACGGGGCGGCGTACAAGGTATCGGGTGGGCTGCATGGAGTCGGCGCGTCGGTGGTGAATGCCCTGGCGGCCAAGCTGCACGCCGAGGTGTGCCGGGGCGGAGTGCGATACACGCAGGAATATGCCCAGGGTATTCCCACCACGGAGCTGGTGGAGCACCAGCGGGTGCGGCGACAGGGCACGACGGTGACCTACAACGCCGACCCGGAGATTTTCCCCGAGATCACGTACGACTTCGGGCGACTGGTGGCGCAACTACGTCAGACCGCATATCTGAACAAGGGCCTGGAAATTCGGTTGGTCAGCGAGTTCCACGCGGAGGAGCGCAACGGAGATATTGAACGATCTTTCTTCTTTGACTCCGGTGTTGCCAGCATGGTGCGCAACATCAACCGCAAACGCAACGTGGTGATGCCGGACCCGTTCTACTACCAGCGTAACGCGGAGGACGCCGACGTCGAGGTGGCGTTCCAGTACCACCACACGGATGGTCACGACAACCTGGCGGCAGACGAGCGCACGTTCGCGAACTGCATCCTGACGCCGGAGGGCGGCACGCACCTGGCCGGCTTCCGGTCCGGGCTGACGCGGGTATTGAACGATTACGCGCGCAAGCAGAACTTCTTCAAGGATGCGAAGGACTCGTTCAGCGGCGAGGACACGCGCGGCGGGTTGGTTGCGGTGGTCAGCGTGAAACTGGGCGACCCGCAATTCGAGGGCCAGACGAAGAACAAGCTGAGCAACCCTGAAGTCCGCAGCCGGGTTGAAGCGGCGACTTCGGAGGGGTTGACCCGGTTCCTGGAGGAAAATCCGACGGCTGCGAAGGGTGTGCTGGAAAAGGTACAGACCAACCACGCGGCCCGGGAGGCGGCGCGCCGGGCCCGGGACCTAGTGCTGCGCAAGAATGCGCTGGACGGGACGTCGCTGCCGGGCAAACTGGCGGACTGCTCGGAACGGGATCCGGCGAAATCGGAACTGTACATCGTGGAGGGTGAATCGGCCGGCGGTTCGGCCAAGATGGGCCGAGACCGGCAGTTCCAGGCCATTCTGCCGCTCAAGGGCAAGATCCTCAACGTGGAGCGGTTCCTGGACAAGGTGGAGCGCATCCTGAGCCACGAGGAGATCCGGGCGCTGATTTCAGCAGTGGGCACGGGCGAGGGCGAGGCGTTTGACATCTCCAAGCTGCGCTATCACCGCATCATCATCATGACGGACGCGGACGTGGACGGTTCGCACATCCGGACGTTGATCCTGACGTATTTCTACCGGCGGATGCGTGAACTGATCGAGGGCGGGTTCCTGTACATTGCACAGCCGCCGCTGTACCGGGTGCAGCGGGCGCGGAACATCGCATACGCGTACTCCGAAGAGGAGAAAGAATCGCTGGTCAAGAAAATGTCCACGGCTCGGTCGGAGCCTTCGGTGCAGCGTTACAAGGGATTGGGCGAGATGAACGCCGACCAGTTGTGGGAGACCACGATGGATCCGGCGGCGCGGAAGATGCTCAGGGTGACCATTGACGATCTTGATGACGAGGACGGCATCGTGGATACTGATGGGGTCTTCGCGATGTTGATGGGCGAACAGGTTGCGCCGCGCAAGAGTTTCATCCAAAGCCACGCCACCGAAGTGCAGAACCTGGACGTGTAATGCCTGCTGACGGGTTGACCCTGCTTATCTCGCAAGGGGAGCTGAGATCAGCCGTCAGCGAACTGGCCCGGCAGATTGACCGGGACTATGCGAGCACCGGACTGGTGCTCGTTTGCGTGCTGAAGGGCGCGACGATTTTCACGTCGGATTTGCTGCGGGAGCTACAGGCGAGCGTTCACCGGCTTGAGTTCCTGCGGGCGAGCAGCTACGGCAGCGGCACCGAATCGTCAGGGTCGGTGCGGGTGGAGAGTTCCGTGGCCGAGGGAGCGATAGCGGGCCGGCACGTCTTAATCGTGGACGATATAGCCGACACGGGCCACACGTTCGTAGCGGTTACGAAGTTCCTGGGCGCCATGGGTCCGGCGTCGCTGCGTTACTGCACGCTGCTGGACAAACCTGACCGCAGGGAGGTGGACGTGCAGTACGACTACGTGGGATTCACGATTCCCAACCATTTCGTAGTCGGTTACGGCATGGACATGGACGAACGCTACCGGGGCTTGCCGGCGGTGTACTACTTCCCCAATCCCTGACTCACGGCCGCAGGTTCAGGTCCGCGGGCCCGGCGCTATCGGCCGGCGAAGGGGTTGTAGGCCGGTGACGCCTGGAGGCAGCGATTGAGAGTCCCCAGGGCCACATTCCGAGTGGATTCCAGCTCGCCCTGGCGCTCGGCAGCGGCGACGGCCGGGATCAGGCTGTTGTATTCCGGCCAGCATTGGTCGGCGGGCTTGCGCAGGTTGATGGACAGCAGGTGGCCGACCATGGTCATCTGGAGGCTGACCGCCGTGTATCGTTCAGCGGGCTGCAATTCAAAGAGCCGCGCCGAGCTGATGTCGATGAAGGCGAAGTAGGCCTGCATGGCGTCGCGAGCGCACTGGGATACGACGACCATGGCGGACGCCCACGCGGATTCGAGGTGAGGTCCGTCGGTGGCGTCGATGGCCACCGGAAGGTGGGAGTAGAATTCCTCACGGCAGGCGGAATCGAATGAGAAGGCGCCGTCGTCGGCGTCCTGCCACGTGCGGTCGAACCACGCGGTGATGCGTTGGGAGCGGATTTCCACCGAGTTGTCGAAGAAATCATCACCGCCGATCAAGGCTAGCTGATCCTCCACGCAAGGGGACAAATGCGATATCAGATGATCCATGTACAGAAGGAATTCCAGCGGGGGTAGGTTAGTATTGCCGTCCAACTGGGCGACCTGCGCTGCGAGGGCCGAGAAGCAAGCGTCATCCGGATGCCACATTTCCAGCATTTGGGTGGTGTACGCGGGATCCAATTGAACTCCCCAACCTCCGGCGAATGAGCGGTTGGTGATGAACATTCCCCAGAGGAAGTCGGCGTCGACCGAGCGAGGCTGGAGCATGCGGTTGGTCAGATCGACGGTCTGCTCGGCGGCGCCGGCCACCACGTCCGCAGGGATGGCGGGAGGCGTTGCGGCCGGTACAGGGTCTGCGGCGGCCGACGGCGTTGAGGTCGCGGAAGGCTGGGCTGCCGGCGTTGGTTCCACCGGCCGGGTTTCGACCGGTTGCGGCGACGCCGGCGCAGGCGTACTCGGAGGCGGAGGAGTGAGTGGGGCTATGGTGGGCGCTGGCGGCGCGGCGGGCTGGCAAGCCAAGGCGACGGCGATGATGAGCGCCAGCGCTAGCAGGCAGGATGATTTGGCGTCGATGCGGGCAGGGGAACTCGTCGGCTGGTCGGTCATCGAAAACTCCGGGGCGCCCGTTGGAGCAGACACCGTTTGGTGGCTCGGCGTCGGCGCTGCATTAGGACACCGGGTCGGCTAATTGCCGATGTCCCGGCAATGTTCGAGGACGCGGTCGAGTCCGGTGACCTCCCACTTGGCGAAGAGGTCGACGGGCTGTTCCGGTTCGGCAACGGAGGCGGTGACGACGCGCAGGCTGTCCTCCTCGGAACTGGGCGGAGCGATTGACTGATAGCCCTGGCGCACGGAGCCGATGGGGCCGTCGCCCATGAGGGTACGCTGATTCGGCAGAACGCGCCAGTTGCTCCTGATCTCCGCTCGGACCAACGGGCGATACCACTCCTCCCTGAGATACCGGGGGATTTCCACGGCGAAATCGAGCTGGATGAGAGCCATGCCGCGATTGGCCGACAGGATCACTTCATCGTCGGGGTTGACATCATCCGGCGCGGTTGTTTCTTCACGTTCTTCAATTGTTTCGTAGGCCAGGAGATCCTCTGCGGAGGTCAGGTCGTGCAGTTCGTACTCTCTCCGAATGACGCGCCAAAGGTCGGCGAAGCGGCCACCGTCGCGGGGTTCGAGGCGGAGGCCGTCGACGAATTGGTGCAGGCGGCGAGCGTAGTCGGACAGGAGGACGTTGGCGTCGACCTGGCGGTAGATGTCGAACGGATCGCTGGCGTACGGGGTGATGCTGGTGTCGATGACGCCGATCACGGGTTGCCGCCAATCGATGTACATGGAGCGGTGGCCCCGGTTGTCGCAGAGGAACACAAGCTCGGGGGCGTTGGGCAATGGCTCGTGGAAGATCGCGTCGTTGCGGAAGATTGAGACCTCACGCAGGGCATGAAAATCGTTCTCCATATTCCAGTTGCCGTATTTCGCCCGAGAGGGCAGCGCGGTTGGGGTTGGAACCGGCGCCGGCGCAGGGGATGGGAGCGGAGTCGGAGTTACGGGTTCCGGCGTGGCGCGGACGACGCGGGTTACCGGCACCTCGCGGGTCACCTCGACCTGACGGGTGACGGGTGTTTCCACGGTGCGGATCACCTGTACGGTGACGGGGACTTCGCGGGTTACAGGCACCTCACGGGTGACTTCGACGGTGCTGGCGCGGTCGACGGTCACCGGAACTTCGCGGGTCACCGGGACTTCCCTGGTGACTTCGATGTCCCGGAATTCGATCTGGGGAGAGCAGGCGACGGACGCGACGGCCAACAGGATGCACGCCAACGAGGCGAACCCGACCGGTTGTCTCGGGGCGTGCATCCTGCGGCGCTGGCGCATTGGCTAAAAACCGACGGCCTGCCCGTCGCCACGGGGGTCGGATGCGCCGGTAAGGATGCCGCGGCGGCCGTCGCGGACGATCAGTTGGACGGTGCCGTGGTACGAGCCCAGGGGGTTCTGGACGACGTTGTGGCCCATGCGCTTGAGGTCGCGGACGGTGTCGTCGGGCATTCCAACCTCTACGCGGAGTTCGCCGGCGCGGTTGATGGTGGCGGGGTCAGTGCCCGGGAAGCTGAACCAGCGGGGCGATTCGACGGCGTCCTGGGGTTGTAGGCCGCCATCGATGAGCTTGGTGAGCATCTGGATGCCGACCTGGGGCTGGAGGTCGCCGCCGGGGGTGCCGCCGACGATGGATACCTCGCCGTTGACGGTGGTGAGGTAGCAGTTGAGGGTGTGCATGGTGCGCTTGCCGGGTGCGACGACGTTGGGATGGTCGGGTTCGAGGCTGAAGCCGCGGCCGGCGCGGTTGTTGAACAGTACGCCGGTTCCCGGGGCCACGACGCCGGACCCGAAGCCGTTGGACAGGCTGTGGATCCAGCTGACGGCGTTGCCGTCGCCGTCGGCGACGCAGAAGTAGGTGGTATCACCGAGGCCGTTGGTGGGCACGAGGGGTCTGACCTCGGCGCCGGCCTGGAAGGGGTGAATCTGATCGCGGCGCATGTCGGCGTACTCCATGGAGAGCAAGCCGTCCAGGGGCCATTCGACGAAGTTGGGGTCGCCGGCAAGGCGGTTGCGGTCGGAGTAGGCGATCTTCTTGGCCTCTACGAGGAGGTGGATGGCGTCGGCCGAGTTGGGGGTCATGGAGGTGAGGTCGTGGCCGGCGACGATGTTGAGCATCTCGAGGAGGAGGAAGCCCTGGGACGGGGGCCGGGTCTGATAAACGTTGTGCTGGCGGTAGGTGGTGGAGATGGGCTCGCACAGGTCGGCGTAGTGGCTGGCGAAATCGGCTTCGGTGAACAGGCCGCCGTCGGCGGTTGCCTGGTTGAGTCCGGCGACGAGCCGGGTGGTGAAGTCGCTGCGGTAGTACGCGTCGGCGCCACCCTCGGCCACGCGGCGCAGGGAGTTGGCCAGGTCGGGGTTGGCCAGGATTTCGCCCTCGCGGGGCGGGCGGCCGTTGCGGAGGTAGATGTCGGCCGTTGCGGTGTGGCGGGCGAGGAGTTCGGCGCTGCCGGCGAAGGAGCGGGCGATGCCGGCGGGTACCGGGAAGCCCTGCTGGGCGTACCGGATGGCGGGAGCGACGAGATCGGGCATGGGGATGGTGCAGAAATTGCGGTGCATCGCCTCCCACGCGGCCGCCTCGCCGGGCACGGAGACGGAGTGTGCGCCGGTGATGGGCATGAGGGCGAGGCCCTGGTTGCGGTAGTAGTCGGCCTCGGCGCCGGAGCCGGCGACTCCGCTGCTGTTGATGTTGGTAACCGTTTGGGTGGAGGCGTCGTAGGCGAGGATGAACGAATCACCGCCAAGGCCGCACTTGGGTACGAGGGTTACGGCTTCCACGGCGGCTACTGCTAGGGCGGCGTCAAACGCGGTGCCGCCATCCTGCAGGACGCGAAGGCCGGTGGCGGCCGCGAGGGGCGAATCGGAGCAGACCATGCCATTTTGACCGTGGACGGCGCTGCGAGTGAGGTTGGTGATGGACATGGCTTGCCTCCAGTAAGGATACGTTGCGAACGGCGTTGGTGGTTTGATGGCTAATGATACACGGCGCGCCAAGTCGAAGGGGCGGTGGCGCAGTTGGGCTGCTCTGACGGCGTTCAGAGGGTTGGAGCTCCGGCCCACCAGATGACGCCTTCCGTGCCATCGACGGCGGCGAGCAGTTGATGAACGGGCGTGCCTTGCGGCGGGACGGCGACATTCGCGGCGATTTCCGCGAGGGGAACGAGGGCGAAGGCCCGCTGGTGCATGCGAACGTGGGGGATCTGCAGGTCCGGGTCGGCCACGCTGACCACCTGATCGCCGTAGAGCAGGATGTCCACGTCGATCCGGCGGGGGCCCCAACGGTAGGACTCGATGCGGCCGATTTGGGACTCGACCTCTTTGCAGAGGGCGAGGAGTTCCACGGGGGACAGGGTGGTCTCGCACCCGGCTACGAGGTTCAGGAAGTTGGGCTGATCGGCCACGGCCCAGGGTTCGGTCTCGTAGATGGATGAACAGGCCACCATGCGTAGGCCGTCGTGGGTGTCGAGAAGCCTGAGCGCCGCCGTGAGCGCGGCGAGGCGGTCGCCGAGGTTGCCTCCCAGGCAGAGGTACGTTATCACCGGTTGGGCCATCCGTCCGGCCTCCAGTCGCGCACGATGGCGTCGGTCATGCGGGTGACGCGGACCATCTCCTTCACGTCGTGGACGCGGACGATGTCCGCGCCGCCGGCGATGCTCATGGCGACCGCCGCCGCCGTGCCTTCCAGCCGGTCCTCCAGGGGGAGATCGAGTATGCGGCCGATGGTGGACTTGCGGGACACGCCGAGGAGCAACGGGTAACCCAACTGGCGAAGCTCGGGGAGACGGCGCAGCAGTTCCAGGTTGTGGTCGGCGGTCTTGCCGAACCCGATGCCGGGGTCGAGGATGATGTTGTGGGGCGCTATGCCAGCGGCGCGGGCGATGCCGGAGATACGGTCCAGTCCGGCGATTACGTCGGGCACCAGGTCGGCGTATTGGGTGTTGTTCTGGTTGTGCATCAGGATTGCCGGCACTCCGGCGGCGGCAATGACCCGGGCCATGTTGCCATCGGCGAGGCATCCCCAGACGTCGTTGATGATGGATGCGCCGGCGTCGATGGCGCGGCGGGCGACCGGGGCCTTGTAGGTGTCGACGCTGACCGGGACGGTTACAGCCTGGCAGATGGCGGACAGGGCGGGCAGCAGGCGATCGATCTCGGCGGCGGCGGCGATGGGTTGGCTGCCCGGCCGGGTGGATTCCGCGCCCACGTCGATGATGTCCGCGCCGTCGGCCTCCATGCGCCGGGCCAACGCGACCGCTGCCTGGGGGTGGTCGGCGAGTCCGTCGCCGGAGAACGAGTCGGGCGTGAGGTTGATGATGCCCATGACGTAGGTGCGGCGGCCCCAGACGAGGGGTTCCCCGGCGGATACTGTCAGCGCTGGGCTGGGATCAGATATGGTCAGTTCGGACGACAAGCGGGCAACTTCCGGTTCGGCGAGCCTGAGGCGGCGAGTGCTATTATACCGACGAACCGACCGTTACGAGCCCCGTGCCCAACCCTCGGCGCAGACGGTTGAGATGGGCGGGGATCGAGCATTTTGCAACAGAGATTTCACCCTCACCCCAGCCCTCTCCCGTTGAGGGAGAAGGCGGACGACGGATGCCACATGCACCCTGCAAATGGGGAGAGGGGAACCGGAGGCCGATTTGACCACGACCAACGAAACACCAATCGAATCGACGGGAGATGGGAAGCTTGAACACCTGCTGGAACTGAGCGAGCAGGCGTCGCTGGGCGGTGGTGAGCGCCGGATTGAGCAGCAGCACCAAAGGGGCAAGAAAACGGCGCGGGAACGCCTGGAGCTGCTGATGGACCCCGGGACGTTCACGGAGATCGACCGGTTCGTGACGCACCGGACGACGGATTTCGGGCTGGAGCGACAGAGGTTCCTGGGGGACGCGGTGGTCACGGGGTACGGCAACGTCGACGGGCGGCAGGTGTTCGCGTACGCGCAGGACTTCACGGTGTTCGGAGGATCGCTGTCGGAGGTGGTGGGCCAGAAGATCTGCAAGGTGATGGACCTGGCGGCAAAGACCGGGTGCCCGATGATCGGGATCTGCGACTCCGGCGGGGCGAGGATCCAGGAGGGAGCGCTGAGCCTGGCGGCGTATGGCGACATATTTCTGCGGAACACGCTGTACTCCGGAGTGGTGCCGCAAATTTCGGTGATCATGGGGCCGTCCGCGG
>JAJDXU010000126.1 GCA_022823105.1 Dehalococcoidia bacterium | reverse complement strand
TGGAGCGGGCGATGGGAATCGAACCCACGTAGCCAGCTTGGAAGGCTGGGGCTTTACCACTAAGCTACGCCCGCCCGCTCTTGCCATTATAACCCAAGTCGCAACTTCCGACTGTTTGGGCGAAATAGAACGCTCCTCGTCCTAAAGTTACTCATGCCAAAAACCATATATCTCGCCAACCCCTACGGCTTTTCTGAGCAACAGAAAGCTCTAATCTTACCGCCCATCATCGCCCAGTTGGAGAACCTCGGGCTCGAAGTGTGGGAACCCTTCGCGCGCAACAACCAGGTGGACTTTGAACAGGCGGGGTGGGCATACCGGATAGCACAGCAGGACTATGCGGACGTGGTGGCCGCCGATGCCATATTCGCGGTGGTGAACGGCGTGCCGCCAGACGAAGGCGTGATGGTCGAGTTGGGCATGGCGATTGCCCTGCGCAAGCCCACCTTCCTTTTCCGGGACGATTTCCGCCGCGCCACCGACAGCGACGAATATCCGCTGAACCTCATGCTGTTCGCCGGCATGCCGGAACAGTCATGGCGCGATTACTACTACACCTCACTGGCCGAGATCGCGTCGCCTGCCAAAGCGTTGGCCAGATGGGCGTCAGCCGAGTCATGGTCGGTTTGAGACCATTTTTCGGGCGGCATTAATGTGCTGAGTCGCACACCGACGTGCGAGCAAGTCTATAACGGGAGAATCTTGGATGCTGAAAACGCGCTTCACCGAACTGCTGGGTTTGGACTACCCGGTAATGAACGCACCCATGAGCAACCACAGCGGCGGACGCCTGGCGGCGGCTGTTTCCGTCGCTGGCGGTCTGGGAACCTTCGGCGGGAGCAATAACTTCGGCCGCGCCTGGTTCAGGGAGCAACTGGATTTCATACGCTCGGAGACCGACCGGCCCTTCGGCGTCGGGTTCATCACGCATCTCATGGCGTCCGACCCGTCGAATTTTGAGACCGCTCTCGAGGAGGGAGTGCCCGTCCTGGTCTTTTCATTCGCGGATCCGAAGTCGTGGGCGCGCGCGGCGAAAGACGCCGGATCGACAATCATCTGCCAGGTGCAAACGACCCTGGCGGCAGAAATGGCCATCGACGCCGGCGCCGACATACTCCTGGCACAGGGTAACGAGGCCGGCGGCCACACCGGCGAAATGAACCTGCTCCCGCTCCTGTGCGACCTCGTGGACCGATACCCCAACGTGCCGGTGATGGCCGCCGGCGGGATCACGTCGGGCCGGGGATTGGCCACAGTCCTGGCTGCCGGCGCCGAGGGAGCGTCGCTGGGCACCGCCATGCTGGCGACACCGGAGGCCGTTGAAGTTCCGGCATCGTTTAAGGAGCAGGTTCTTCAATCGAGCGGTGAGGACACTGCGTATACGAGGCTTTACGACCTGCTGGGAGACGAACCGTGGCCCGCGGGCATCGCCGGTCGGGTGTACCGAAATAAACTGGTGCAGCAATGGGATGGCCGCGACGCCGAGATCCTGGAGCGCCGGGAGGAATTGGCTTCGGATGTTGCGGCCGCCCGAGCCCGTCAGGACCCCGAACTGTCATCCGTCTACATGGGACAGGGCGTGGGAAACATTCGCGAACTCCGCCCCGCCGGCGAGGTCGTCCGCTCGATCTGCGATGACGCAGTGCGAATTTTGCGGAATGTGCCGGCGGTCATCGCAACGGAAGCGGTCATCGCAACGGAAGTCGGCGTTGACTCACCACAGCGCCGGAGGGATCAAAATCTGCCCGGGAGAGGTTCAGTATCATGACCCAAGAAAATGCACCGTCTCCAGCCTACACCATGGGATACAGTCCCGAGTTTCTCCAGTTGCTGGACCGACGCAACGCAGCGATCCATGCTGCCCATCTTTTGCCTCATCTGGAACCCGGGATGCGAGTGCTGGATTTCGGCTGTGGGCCTGGAACCATCACAGTCGGTTTGGCGCAAGCGGTCCACACTGGGGAAGTGCATGGCGTTGACATGGAAGATTCCCAGATCGAGCTGGCCCGCGCCGCTGCTTCCGCCGGTGGGCACCAAAACGCTACGTTCCACGTGGGCAATGTTTATGACCTCACTTTTGAGGACAACTATTTTGACGTCGCCCATTGTCACGCGGTGTTGATGCACGTTGGCTACACTCAACGGGCGTTGTCGGAGATCAGGCGGGTCCTGAAACCCGGGGGAATCATCGCCAGCCGCGAGATGATCGCGGCGTCATCGTTTAGCGAACCAATGGGCGAAACCACCCACGAGGCATGGGCCACATTCATCAAGCTGCTGGAGGCCAACGGAGGCCATCCGGAAATGGGCAAAGAGCTCAAATCTCACCTGCTGAACGCCGGCTTTGTCAATATTTCCGCCACAGGCTCCTTTGACTATTTCAGCTCCGCCGCAGACATCGCATTCCTGCATGCGTTCATCTGCGATTGGTTCTTTATGCCTAGGGTGATCGAGGCCGCAACCCAGTTGGGACTAGCCACTCAAGAGCAGTTTGACCGCTGGCGCCTGGAGATGGACCGATGGAAAGACGAGCCCGGCGCGGTGGGCGGACTGGCATTCGGGGAGGCAATCGGCAGGAAGCCGATATAAACCGGGCCTATCGCGCCCGCCATCAACGGTCAACAGGCACCGAGGCGTAGCAGGCCGACCCGCGTAGAATGATATAATTTGGCGCCGGGAATATCACGATGATAATTGCTTCCAGTATCAGCAAAGCATACGCCGACCGCGTTTTGTTTCGCGGGCTGGACGTGTCAGTGGCCGCCGGCGACCGCGTCGCCCTGATCGGGGCCAACGGATCGGGTAAAACGACCCTGCTGGATATCATGGCCGGCGAAACGCTGGCCGACACCGGGACGGTATCAGGAAGCAACAATACGACGGTGGGATACCTGAAGCAGGAGCCTCCGCCCTTCGCCGGAAAGTCCCTTCTGCAGGAGGTCCTGGACGCCAATTATGAAGCCAACGACCTGGCGGGGATGATCGCCGAAACTCGGCAGATGCTGGCCTTCGCCGACGAGGAGCGGCAACGTGAACTCCTGGGCCGCCTGTCCGATTTGGAGTTGAGGTTTGAGGCGGCCGGCGGGGAGAACCGCGACCACGAGGCCAAGGCAATTCTGTCGGGTCTGGGTTTCAAAGAGAGCGATTTCGACAGGGAGATGACGGAATTCAGCGGCGGCTGGATCATGCGCGCTGAGCTCGCTCGTCTCCTGTTCCGGCAGCCCGACGTGCTCCTGCTGGACGAGCCCACCAACCACCTGGACCTCGAGGCCAACCTCTGGTTCGAGAAATACCTGGCGTCGTTCAGGGGTGGCGTGGTGATTACATCCCACGACCGGGCCTTCCTGAACCAGGTCGCCACCCGCATTCTGGCTCTCGAGCCGGGAGAAGTGGTGCATCACCGAGGCAACTACGACGACTACCTGGTGGCGCGTGAGCGTGCCTTGGAAATCAAGGAGGCTGCGGCGGCGCGCCAGGAACGGGAAATCCAGCGCCAGATGCGCTTCGTGGAACGGTTCCGATACAAGGCCACCAAGGCCAGGCAGGTGCAGAGCCGGCTGAAACAGCTGGACAAGATGGAAATCATTGAACTGCCCAGGGCCACCAAAAAAGTCCGTTACTCGTTTCCCGAGCCGGCCCGCAGCGGCGCCGACATCATCACCCTGAACGGGGTGTGCAAGTCGTATGGCGACAATGAGGTTTATCGCGACCTGAACCTGACATTGGAACGCGGAGACCGCGTCGCCCTGGTCGGCCCGAATGGCGCGGGCAAATCTACGCTGTTGAAGATTCTGGCCGGCGTGCTCCCCATAGACGGCGGAGAGCGCAGGCTGGGCCACAACGTCGAAACCACCTACTACGCCCAGCATGTTCTGGATTTGCTGAGCCCCGGCAACACCGCCATCGAGGAGTTGCGCGAAGCCGCGCCGGCAGAATCCGAACAGAATCTGAGGACCACCTTGGGCGGGTTCCTGTTTGCCGGCGACGACATCCTGAAACCCGTCTCGGTACTTTCCGGCGGCGAGAAGGCGCGCGTTGCCCTGGCCAAGTTGCTGATGCAGCCCAGCAATTTCCTGTTGATGGACGAACCCACCAACCACCTGGACATCGCGTCCCGCGAAATCCTGGCGGATGCCCTTGGCGACTACCGGGGGTCAATCTGCCTGGTGACCCACGACCGTACCCTTATCAGGCAGGTCGCCAACAAAATCATCGAGGTTGACGGCGGTCGTGCCCGGGTGTTCCCTGGCGACTACGACAACTACCTGTTCCGCAAGCAGCAGGAAGCGGTTGAGGCTCCGCCGGCCCACCGGAACGGCGCTGCTCCCACGTCGTCGCGAAACGGGTCCGGTGGCCGGCGATCCCGACGGCCGTTGACTCCGGAAGAGGAGCACCAGCGCGCCCTTTCTCGCCAGGCCCGCAAACTGGCCGAGCGCATCGACGCAATCGGCGTCGAGATCACCGACCGCGAAACCAGGTCGGCGGAAATGGAGGCGATGTTCGCGAACCCCGAGCGCTTCGACGACCGCAGCCAGTTGGAGGCTACGGGCGAGCGTTACCGCGTCCTCAAGGAGGAAGAGCAATCCCTCTGGGACGAATGGGAGCGATTGTCGGAGCAGGCGGAGGACATCGACCGCATGCTGGTGGGGCTCAAGTCCGGCTAGGGCCGGGCATCAAGTAATCACGCCCTGCTCGACCAATTCCTCCATCTCGGTGCCGGACATGCCCAACAGGTCGCCGTAGATTTCGGGATTGTGCTCGCCGTACTTCGGGATGGGTCCGGCGGTGGTGGGAGTCTTGGAGAACTTGATGATGGTCGGCCCGGGCACCAGGATCTTTTTGCCCGGAGGGTCGTGAGCATCTTCCTCCATCATTACCTCGCGTTCCCACATGTGGCTGTCTGCGAGGACCTCGGGGATGGACTTCACCGGCCCGAAGGGAATATCGGCGGCGACCAGGGCCTCCTCAACCTCGGCGACGGTGCGCTCCTCACACCACATGCGCAATAGCTCCATGCGAATCTCAGCCATGTCGGTGGCGAACATGGGAGCCGCAAACTCCGGATCTCGGGACAATTCGTCGTAGTCCATGACCTTGAGCATACGCTCCCACATGCCCGCGCGCGCGGCGCCGGTGGTCACCCAGCCATCCTTGCATTTCAGGAACGTGCCCACGCGAACGAAGTCGTTGGTGTGGGTGTCATAGCACATGGCGAGGGCAACTTCCTCCAGTGTGATCCCGCCGTCGAGCATGGCCACCTCGAGCCACTGGCCCTCGCCGGTACGGTCGCGGTGGCGCAGCGCTCCCAGTATCCCGATCACTGCGTGGAGTGCGGCCGTGCGGTCCATCACCGGGCCGTTGCCCATGATGGGCTCGCCGAACCCTCGGCCGGTCTGGTCCCCGAACCCGCTCATGGCCTGGATGATAGGGTCGAAGCACTGGCGGTCGCGGTATGGCCCATATTGTCCGAATCCGGAAACCGACGCCAGGATGATGCCGGGGTTCACCTTGCACATCTCCTTGTAACTGAACCCCATCTTCTCCATGGTGCCCGGGCGGAAATTCTCCAGCACAACGTCGGAGACCTCCAGCAGGCGGAAGAACAATTCCTTGCCTTTTTCGTGGCGCGTGTTGAGGGTGACGCTCTTCTTGCCGCGGTTGTAGGCCGCGAACTGCACGCTCATGCTGCCAACGAAGGGGCCGGAGTCTCGGAGGTCTGCACCCTTGCGCCACTCAAGTTTGAGCACCTCCGCCCCCATGTCCTGCAGGATCAGGCCGCCGCGCGGCGCCGCCTGCCAGCGCGCAAGTTCAAGCACCCGCACGCCATCCAATACCGACGTGTTGCCGTTAGCAATCATTTCGTGTCTCCCCTGCCGTAGAATCGTGGGCTCATTGTACCCGTATATGCGGCGGAGACACGCGCCGAAACGCAGCCAGAACGGGCGAGGGCGAGAGCCAGGATTTACCGCCGGCGGCGGACCCTTCGGTAGCATCGTTTTCAAGGCGCGGCCGGGAGTACGCAACCATTTGAACTGCTCTTTCGTGTACTCGGCGCACCGTGCGTCCGCCTGCGTGCGGGCTCGCACAGTCCCGGCGACGCCGGTGGCGCGGATGTCGGTGAGGAGTCAGATCCTGAAGCGGCGGTTGCCCCCTGGGCCGGCTGCGATTCTTGCCGACCGGGTTGGCCATCGATGCTGAAATCCTGCCTTTCTAACGTCAGTTGCAAGCACGTGTTGCATCTCTATGCATCCGTTATAGCCCCGCCGAAAAGGCATGGACAACGGCGCGGTGTCATCGTTCGGCAGACCGGGGAAATTGGCAATGGCGGACAGGATACCCGGGGCCTCGCGATTCTTCAGGAAATACCCTCTCCGCCCTTTCCCACCGCCAGTGACACTTCCCCCTTTCCTCCACCCCTCTCCCATCTCTAACATAGTTAACGGGAGCCTCAAATCCGTCCCACCACCACCCCCCCGAGCCATCCCAATCCCCATGTCCAAACAATGCCCCACGTCCAAACGCCGAACTCCCCAATGCCACTCCCCCAAATCCCCCCACCCACCCGCCAAAACCGTGAATATCGCCCCCAAAACCGCCCTCGCCGCCCCCATCCGCCCCCACATCCCACCCCAACCCCCTACTCAAATGACCGGAAATGAACGGAAATGAGCGGGATTTCCC
>JAJDXU010000311.1 GCA_022823105.1 Dehalococcoidia bacterium | reverse complement strand
GGCGCCTGCTCGTGCGCTACCTGCCACTGCTATGTCAACGAAGACTGGTGGGACAAGCTTCCCGAGATGGACGTCATCGAGGACTCCATGCTGGAAGCGGCCACCGAGCGGCGCGAAAACAGCCGCCTGACCTGCCAGATTCCGGTAACCGACGAACTGGACGGCCTGGTTCTGGAGGTCGCTCCGTCCTTCTGATGGCGAGACGTGTCGGGCGCAAGTTCCCGCAAGGGGCATGGCGAGATTGCAGGAGAGTGCAGTGGATGAACCCAGGGTCATGGCGGACGACGTGCGGGCGGCCTGCGAAGGGATGCTGCAATTGCAGCTCTATGCGATTTTCACCAGACCCGCGAGCGGTTTGAAGCCGGTGATGGAAACGCTCGAGGAACACCTCAAGTACCAGATTTCCATGGAAAAGGACGGCACCCTCTTTGCCGCCGGGCCGTTCTGGACCGACGACGAACAGCAGTGGCGCGGCGAAGGCATGGTCGTGGTACGTGCCGAGAGCCTGGAGGCGGCCCGGGCCATCGCGGCCAGGGACCCCATGCATGCCAGCGGCGCGCGCACCTTCGAAGTACGTCCCTGGCTGATCAACGAGGGGACGCTGACCCTGCGCCTCAACCACTCGACCCGCAGCTTCACGGCGGTCTAGCGAGCCTTTCGGGCCGGCGAGCCGCGGCAATGCGAGTTGGAGGTCCGCCATTGAGGTACCGGCCGGAGTCCGGGCCGTGACCGAACTGGCCTGGGAGGCCCTGGCGGTCATCGTTGTCGCGCTGGCGGCCGGCGGACTGACCAAGGGGATGACGGGACTCGGCCTGCCGGGCATCGCCGTGCCCATCATGGCGGCCTTCCTGGGCGTCGAGCAGGCGGTAATGATCATGGTGATGCCGACACTCATCAGCAATCTCTGGCTGACCTGGCGGCTGCGCGACTGTTATCGGGAGGTGCCGGAGGTGCCGCGGGTGGCCATCGCCGGCGTGCCGGGTATCGCCCTGGGAGCGGCCGTGCTGTATCTGGCCAGCGAGAAGTTTCTGGCAACGGTGCTGGCGCTCTGGGTGCTCGCTTACCTGGTGCTGCGGTTCGTGCATCCGCAATTGTCCCTGGCCCGCAAGGCCCGGCTTCGGCTCGCGCTACCGGTCGGCTTCGCGTCCGGTACCCTGCAGGGCGCCACAGGCATCTGCGCGCCGGTGATCGTGCCTTACGTGGACGCCATCGGCGCCAACCCGCGGACTTATGTATTCACGTTCTCCGCGGTATTCATGTCCCTGTCGCTCACGCACCTGGTCATTCTGGGATCCCTGCAGGCGTATACGCCGCTGCTGTTCGGGCAAAGCCTGCTGGCCGTCGTGCCGGCCATGCTCTTTGTGCCGGTGGGCAACTGGTTGCGGCAGTTCATCCGCCCGGAGCTATTCAGCGTCCTGATACGGATCCTGCTGTTTGTGACCGCCGCGCGGCTGCTCTATGGTGCCTGGTCGGGCTGATCAGCACATATCTTCGACGGGGGATTGGATCCCATGAACGACGACAACACCAGACAGGCTGCCGAAGGTCCTCTTGCGGACGACAACAATGCACTGCCGGCCGACGGTCATCATGAAGAGGGAAAGGCCGATACGGCAGTCGGGGAGCGGGACGAAAAGGGCCCGAAGGTCGTCGTGGCAGTGGCCGCCGCGGCGTTCGTCGTTGTCGTCACCCTGGCCTGGAACACCGTCAGTTACCGCCTGCACGGCGCCCTGAATCCGTACTATTTCGTGCTGAGCCTGTTCCTGTCGGTCAATCTGCTGATCTGCTATTGGGAGATGTGCCTCTACCTGAGGCACGACCGCGTCGTCGAGCGCGCCCGATACTGGCGTGAATTGCGCGACTCAACCGGCCGGAACCCGGCTGTCGGGTTTCTGAGCGCCGCCATACCGTTGCGGCGCGTCTGTTCTCCAGCGCTATGGGCCGACGTCTGGGCCGCATATGCCCTGTACGACGATGCCTACACCCGACGCAGCACCTTTGGATTCAACGCCGATATCGGCAACGGTTTTTTCACGCCGGTCCCTTCAATTGTCTTGCTGGCCGCACTCACCACCGGATTCATGCCGGCCACGTTTGCCGGAATTCTGGGTATCGCGCTGTTCTGGCAGTGGGTTTACGTGAGTTCGCTCTACGCGGTGAGTGTCTGGGTAGCCGGCACTCACGAGCCGCTGCCACGGTCGGTCCGGTGGCTCTACGTGTGGGGCCCCAACGCCGTGTGGATCGTTGTCCCGGCGCTGGGACTGTACGTCTCCGCCCGCCTGATCCTCGACGGGACCTACGGCATCTTCGGCCATTAGCCGGATTTCCGGCCGGATCGCCCGCACCTCTCTGCGGGGTATGACCCTGCGCCGAAGCCGGCAAGCCGTCTACCAGACTCCGGGCCAGGGCTTGCCGACCAGGAAATCCGGGTTGGCGCCGTCCCGCGGCCGGAACTTCTGGATCCGGCCGTTATTGACCGATGCCGTGTAGAAGTTGCCCTCGTTGTCGGTGGACATGCCGTGCACGCCCCACATGCCGCCGGGGTACTCGCCCCAGCTTCCCCAGGAATAGAGGAAGTGGCCGTTCAGGTCGTAGCCGAGGATCTTGTGGGTGCCCTGGTCGGCGGCCCACAGCTTGCGGTCGCTGGTGACGATGAAGCTGTGGATGTCCATGGGCTGTCCGCGCCGGCCGGTGAAGAAGTTCCACTCGTCCAGGTAGTTGCCGTCCTCGTCGAAGACCTGTACGCGGCCATTGTTGCGGTCGTTGACGAACACGCGCCGGGTGGTCGGATCCACGGCGATGCCGTGCACGTTGTTCCAGTAGCCGGGGCGGGTCTCGCCGGGCCAGTCACCCTGTTCGCCCCACTGGGCAAGGATGTTGCCGTCCATGTCGTACTTGATGACGCGCGTGTTGTCGTAGCCGTCGGCCAGGTAGAAGGTGTTCTCGTCCATGAAGGCCAGGAACGTCGGGCGGCGGAAGTGCTCGTCGTCGTCGCCCGGCACGCCCGGCTCGCCCAGCATCAGCACCAGTTCGGAGCCGTCGTTGGTGAACTTGGCGACGAAGTGCCCGTCCGCGTCCACGATCCAGACATGCCTGTCGGGGTCGTAGCGGCTGATCTCCACGTCGTGGGGCCGGTACCAGAGGTGGTCCCACTGGGTCCATTCCTCGACGATGTAGCCTTCGCTGTCGATGACCAGCACGCAATGCTCCCAGCGCCAGTCGAT
>JAJDXU010000027.1 GCA_022823105.1 Dehalococcoidia bacterium | reverse complement strand
CGCCGAACTGGTGCGCGCCGGCATCCAGTCGGTGGGACGGGGGCAGACCGAGGCGGCGCGCGCGCTGGGCCTCTCGCCCATGAACACGCTCCGGCAGGTAACATTCCCGCAGGCCCTGCGCGTCATCATTCCGCCGTGGATCAGCCAGTGCCTGAATTTGACCAAGAACAGCAGCCTGGGCGGCGTGGTGGGCTACACCGACCTCACCAACGTTGCGATCACCATGACCCAGACTGCGCCGGCCATAAACATCTTCCTGATGCTCATGGCGGCATATCTGGCCATGAGCCTGACCTGGTCCCTGATCGGCAACCTGTACAACCGACACATACGATTCACGGGTTAGCAGATGGCCACCGAGGCAACACAGAACGCCGCGGCTCCGGTGCTGCCCCCGCCTCGAACTGAGGTCGGCGTCATCGGGTGGATGCACGCCAACCTGTTCAGCAGCCGGCTCAACTCGGCGCTGACGGTGATATCGGGCGCGCTCTTGCTGGTGATTCTGTGGTACGGGCTGCGCTGGGTTTTCTGGTCGGCGGACTGGACGGTGGTCAAGACCGTCGGCGGGCTGTTCCTGATCGGCAGCTACAACACCGAGCTGGCCTGCCCGGGGCAGAACTGTTTCTGGCGTCCCCAGGTTTCCCTGCTCATGGTCACGGGTTTGCTGGGGCTGGTCTGGGGCATCCTCGGGGCGGGCGTGGCCAGGAACATCGCGATCATCGCGGCGGCGGTCGCCGCGCTGTTCGCATTCCTGCCCTACAGCCTGGAAACGATGGGTTGGGACGTTCGCATCCTGCTGCTGGCCAACCTGCCGGCCACCGCCATCGGATGGACGCTGGCCCGCTACACGGCGCTGGGCCGGCCGCGCTGGGCGGTGGTTTGGGGCGTGGCGGCGTTTCTCATCACGCTGCTCCTGATGCGGGGCATCCCCAATGTTCCGGGGTTGCAGCCGGTCTCCGTGGTGTACTGGGGCGGGCTGACGCTGAACCTGATACTGGCGGTGGGAGGGATCAGCCTGAGCCTACCCATCGGGATAGCCCTGGCGCTGGGCCGGCGGAGCAATCTGCCGGTGGTGAAACTGCTCTGCGTGGGGTTCATCGAGGTGTTCCGCGGAGTGCCGCTGATCACGCTGCTGTTCATGTCGCAAACGCTGGTGCCGCTGGCGTTCCCGGAGGACTTCCCGCAGAATTCGCTGTTCCGCGCGGCCGTGGTCATCACCCTGTTCAGCTCGGCATACATGGCGGAGAACATACGGGGCGGGCTGCAGGTGCTCCATCCCGGGCAGGCCGAGGCGGCGCGCGCGCTGGGGCTGCCCGGCTGGCAGACCACGATGCTGATCTCGCTGCCCCAGGCGATCCGGAACGTCATCCCGGCCATCGTGGGCCAGTTCATTGCGCTGTTCAAAGACACCAGCCTGGTGTACATCATAGGCATGGTGGACATCGTGGAAATGGGACGCGTGTTCATCAGCCGGCCGGAGTACCTGGGGAGCGCACGGGAGATGTTCGTGTTTCTGGCCGTGGTGTTCTGGGTGTTCTGCTACGGGATGTCCTACATCAGCCGCCACATCGAGCGCAGCCTGGGGGTGGGAGAGCGGTAAGGGGCCGGCGCACCGCCGATGGCCGTCTGCTAGAATACGACCAGGCGGCCAAGGTGATGAACAGACGTTTTTTGCCATGGGCGCTGCGGCTGCTGTTTTACGGTTGCCTGGATGTGGTCGTTGGGACGGTAATCTACCTGATAAGCATTGGAGAGGCGGGCCTGTCGCCGGGACAGCTGGCAATCCGCATATTGACGGCAATGGGCCTGGCCAACGCATTAGTAGGAGGGCCGGACATCATGCTTTACTGGCAGGAATCGGGCCGACGCATCAAAGCCGAAGAGGCGCTAGACGAGGCGGTGAAAGAACGCGATGAGGCGTTCGAACTGCGCGATGAGGCCGTGCGCGAAAGAGATCAGGCCGCCGCCAGCGCGTCTGAAACGCAGCAGCAGTTGCAGGGACAGATCGACGAATTGCGCACCCAGATTGAACGACTGCAATCGCAACGTAGTTCTCGCCGCTCCCGCCGGCGCCGTCTGCGAAACAACGGACAATAGAGCCGCCCCAATCACCAAAGGCCACCTTGATACTCACATTGACTACAATAATCTGCGACATCGCCGCCGAACGGAGGCGCAAAGCGGCCGCGAAACAGCGGGAGGCCGAACGCGCCGACTCTGCCGAACGGAAGCGCAAGGCTGCCATGAAAGAGCGAGAGGCCGCTGGCAAACGCTCCGACGCCGCTGAACAGGAGCGAGAGGCCGCTGAACAGAGGCGCGACGCCGCGCTGGCCGACGTGGCAACCATCGCGCGACGCCTTGATGAGCTGAGTACCGAGGTGGAGCAACTGCGGAACGAACGCGCTACCCGCCGCTCCCGCCGCCGGCGCCTGCGCAACAATGGACAACATGACCGATGACCGCCTGTCCCCGACCCTGACGGAGCGCCGAGCATGAGCACCAACGGACATACTGCTAACAACGGACACACTGTTGCCAACGGACACACAGTGCTCGACGAAGAGATCATCATCTGCCGCGACGTTCACAAGTGGTTTGGCAACTTCCACGCGCTGCGGGGCATCACCACGTCGGTGAAAAAGGGCGAGGTCGTGGTGATCATCGGGCCGTCCGGCTCTGGCAAGTCCACGTTCATCCGCACCATCAACCGGCTGGAGCAACACCAGCGGGGCGACATCATCGTGGACGGGATCGAGCTGACCAACGACGTGCGGAACATCGACGCGATACGGCGCGACGTGGGCATGGTGTTCCAGCAGTTCAACCTGTTCCCGCATCTGACGGTGATGGACAACATCACGCTGGCGCCGATCAAGGTGCGCAAGCTGCCGGCCAGCGAGGCCGGCGACATCGCTATTGAGCTGCTGGAACGGGTGGGGATTCCGGAGCAGGCGGACAAGTATCCGGCGCAGCTTTCCGGCGGGCAGCAGCAGCGCGTTGCCATCGCACGGGCCTTGGCGATGCAGCCGAACATCATGCTGTTCGACGAGCCGACGTCGGCGCTGGACCCGGAGATGATCAAGGAGGTGCTGGAGGTGATGCGGGAGCTGGCGGCATCCCAGATGACGATCCTTGCGGTGACGCATGAGT
Organism: Dehalococcoidia bacterium; assembly: GCA_022823105.1. Lineage (GTDB taxonomy): Bacteria > Chloroflexota > Dehalococcoidia > Lucifugimonadales > UBA3495 > Bin87. The sequence continues at coordinate 7,498 of JAJDXU010000027.1, read as the reverse complement.
TGGGGTTCGCGCGGGAGGTGGCGGACCGCATCGTCATGTTTGACGAGGGGATAATCGTGGAGGACCAGGCGCCGGACGAGTTCTTCAACAACCCTCGCCACGAACGGGTCAAGCACTTCCTGTCCCAGATCCTGTAGTCCTAAACCGCTGGCGACACCCGAAAGGCCATTCGCCTCCGCCGACCAGGAGCCATGTCACTCATCGAAAAGTTCCGCCGCTGGATATGGGCCGGGGGCGCGCCCGAAACCGAGTGGGCCCGCGAGCGTCGGCTGCCCTTCTGGGATCACCCGTGGTTCAACCGGCTCTATCGCATCGCGATGCTGACGGGGTGGACGGCGATCCTGCTGTTTCTCCTGCTGTGGAACCTGGTTTGGGCGACGCCGTAGGGGCGACCGCTTGGGCTAGGGACCGCGGACGGGGTTGAGGTGGTGCCAGCGATGGTCGGTCCAGCGGATGCGGTTGATGTCGATGGGGTTGCGGGGGTTTGCGGCGTTTCCGGAGGTCAGGTAAACGGCGTAGCGAGCGAGGAAGTCGTCGATCCGGTGAGGTTCGCCGATGAAAGACTGCATACCGGGGCCCTGACGGGCGGCTTTTTCGCGCTGTTCGTCGTTGAGGACATTGCCCTTGCAGTTGTGGAGGCGGTCTTCGCAGACGCAGGGATAGCGATAGGTCTGGTAGTACACCGGGCCGTGTAGGCTGAATTCGATGTCTTCGGCAAGTCGGCGCTGAGCTTCGATCTCCGCAGGGTCCGGCTCGGGTTCGGAGTCGTCGGGAACGTAGTCGAAGCCGCGCTGGAGGAGTTCCCTGGCGGCGGAGAGGCGATGGCAGGGTTTGAAGTCGGGGAGTTCGCCCTGCATCACGTTGACCAGGAATCGGACGGCGACGTGGCCGTCGCCGGTTTCTTCACGGACGATCTGGGCCAGTTCCGACCGGACGCGGTGGGCGGCGCTTTGGGATTCGGATTGCCGCTGGGCGTGAGGCTGGGAGCGGGATCCGCGTTGGCGCGGGCGTTGGGCGGCGCGGGCGCGGTCGATAACGGGCTGGGCCTGGTCGAAGCCGAGCTTGACGAGGAGTCGTGCGGCGTCGATACGGTGGCAGGGTTGGAAGTTCGGGAGTTCGCCGTCCATGGCGGAGACGAGGAAGCGGACGATGAGGCGGCCGTTCCCGGTTTCCTGGGTGATGATGTCGGCCAGAGCGGACATATATTCTATTTTAGGGAGGACGGCGGGGTGGGTCAAAGGGGGATTGTCACTCGCAGGCCAGCAAGGGCAGGAGTTTGTCGATGAGGGCTTTCACGTCGGCCAGGCCGTCGGCTACGTCTTCGGCCATCATCTCATTTTCGTAGAAGTTTTCGTGCAGGGCGCGGGCTGTGTTAAACAAGCGGCGGATGTCGCCGTCGCCGGTTTCGGCCCGGAGCCGGCTGGTGATGCTGAGGTAGTGCCGGTGACGGTTGTGCTCCCAGCCGCGCTGTTCCGCGATGGCCTTTAGGATCTGGGTGGCGGCGCCCCAGCCTTTCTCGGATGCCTGTTGCAGATCGCCGGCGGCCAGTTCCTGTCCGGCTTGCGCCAGAAAATGCTCGCTGGCCTGTTGGTATTTCAAGGCGGATACTTGGGGGCTCCGGCTCGGGTGGCTCCGGCTCGGGTGGCCCCGGCTCGGTGGTCGGCCAGGGTTTCCATGGCGAGGCGGCTCAGCAACTCATCGGATTCGGGCAGGGCAAACAGTCGGTCCCATTCTTGGTCTGCCTCAAGCTCGGCCAGCACGAATCCGGCGAACTGGTCCTGTTCTTCGGGAGGCAGGTCGGCGGCGCGGTTGAAGGCGTATTGCGGGCGCATTTGATCAGATCCTTGGATCGTCGCTCATGGTGGTGATGGCTTCTTCGTAGCGGCGCTGGATTTCCGCTTCATCGGCCTCGGGGTTTTGCTGCCGGAGCAGGTGTTTGATTCCGGCTTCGCGGCCTTCTTTGCGGCCGTCGGAACGTATCGAGTTGAAAAGGTCGCGCTTGATTTTCTACAGCAGCATTTTGAGCGTTTCCAGGAGGAACACGTAGGCGTACGAAAGTGGCGGAACGCCCAGCGCGTTTGCGGTGGCATTGGCGATGGCAGCGGCCCCGGCGTGAATGTCGTCCCTGAACTAGTAGAGCAGCACCATAACTACGGTGGCGAGCACAGTGTATTCAAAGGCGTGGTCCTGGCAAATGAGGCGGTGTAACGCCAGCCAGGGCTTTTCAAAGTTCATCCGTCATTCCCGCGCAAGCGGGGATCCAGGAGGTCGTTGTGATCGGGATGTTCTGGATTCCGGCACGCCAAAGGCGCATCTGCGACTTTCGCCGGAATGACGGTTCGGGGTGAAAGGCTGCCAACCAAGAATTTGCAAAGGCCCTGGTGAGCATGAGTGTTGCATTGACGCGAACGCAGCGGTTACGATGAGTTGGCAACTCACAGGTCAAATACTCAGGATAGAAATGAATACCAAACAGACGCCATCAGCATACATTGAGGGTTACAAGAAAGCTCGGGCGCTGGATCCTGACCTGGCGAGCGCCTACGTCGAACACACGCTCATCGGCGACCCTCCGGCCGATGCCGTGATGGAAGCCCTGGCTGAGTTCGATCAAGAGGCGAGGCACCGCCTGGTCAACGCGGCGATGGAGGGAGACGACGCGGTTATCAACGAAGGGCCCGCCTCACTGAGGGAGTTTATCGACTCGCTTACCCCACCACCCGGCCTTTTCGACCCGTCGCTGGCCAGCGTGGGTATGCGGGCCTTCCACAAGCACTCGGACCTGTTCTTCGTTGGCCTGGTGCTTTCGTCGCTCATCACCGGCCTCTCCGAGGGCCTCGCGAAATCGTTTTATATTACGGGCCGAACGGCCGGCAATCTGCGCCGGGTCAGACAGAACACCAGACAGTTGGTGGACATCACGCTGCCCAATGGTCTGGACCGGTCCGGCGACGGTTGGAAGCTCACCGTTCGCATCCGTTTGATTCACGCTCAGATGCGACGGCTGCTGCTCAAATCGGGCGAATGGGACGTACCGGTAGAGGGGATTCCGCTGCACATGGCGCACATGGCTCTGGCGGCCACCGGATTCTCCGCCATCAACCTGCAGGCGGTGCGGAAACTGGGTCTGCGCCTGTCCGAGGAAGAAAGCGAAGGCTTCATGCACATCTGGCGCTATGCGACGTGGCTGCTCGGCGTGCCGGAAAAGCTGCTGTTTCGCAACGAGGCGGAAGCCGTGCATTTGAGGAGGATAGCCCAAACATGCGAATTACCTCCGGGTCCCATGGCGGTGGAAGTGGCGCACGGCTACATCAATACGGTGCCTGACCTGCTGGAAGTCACCGATCCCGCCAAGCGCGAGAAGCTCATGTCTTTTCTGTTCAAAACCTCCCGGGCTCTGATCGGGGACGAACTGGCGGAATCCTTCGGCTACCCAAAACAATCCGCCTTCGGCGCCCTGGCGCTGGTGCGGATCCAGCGGCGGATGCAGATTATCCACTCCAGGGTGATGCCCGGGGCATCTCCGCATGCGTTTAATAATTTCACCGGAATCCTGCAGCGGTCGGTGTACGACAACGTTGGCATCAGTTACCGCATGCCCGATGCGGTGCGCGATACCGAGTCCAGCCGGTGGTGACGCCGGCGCATTACCGCACGACGGCTGGCGATGAAATACCAGCCCTCGGGACTGGGGAAAGGCGCCTTCGGCCCCGCGCTCTGAGCGTATGGGTTTGACGGTAGAGATTGAGTAGTCCGGCAAGGCCCGGAGGCTTGGTTTCGCAGGTTCCTGGAGTTGCCCAACGGGAGACACGCTTCGCCCCTGCACCGAATGGGCCCTAATGCCCCTGCTGCCTCTGGTCACTCCCGGCGACCCTCACGCTCATCCGCCTCCAGCCGCCGCTCCAGCCGTTCCAGCGTGGCCCGCGCCGCCCGGATCTCCTGCACCATCTGCTCCCGCGACACCGGCCCCTCGATCTCCGCCGTCTGGTCCCGGTCCCGCTTGGCGTCGTCCAGGCTGTTGATGATGATGGCGATAAACATGTTGATCACCACGAAGGTGCCCACCACCACAAAGCTGACGAAATACATCCACGCCCACGGGTAATGCCGCATCGCCGAGTTCATCACCTGCGTCCACCCGTCCAGCGTGATGATGTTGAACAGCGTCAGCACCGACAGGCCCAGGTTGCCCCACCGCGCCGGGTCCAACTCGTGGAACAGGTGGAATCCCATGATGGCGTAGATGTACACCACGATGCTCATCAGCATGATCACGTGGCCCACGCTGGGAATCGCGCGGACCAGCGCCGCCACGATCAGCCGCAGGTCCCGTATCGCCGAGATCAGGCGCACCACGCGCAGCAGCCGCGCCAGCCGCGCAATCATCGCGAACTGCCCCGTCGCCGGCACCAGCGCGAACACGATCACCAGGAAGTCGAAAATGTTCCACCCGTCCTGGAAATACCGCCAGAAGCGCGGCGACAGCGCCAACATCTTCAGCGCCGCCTCCGCTATGAAAACCCACAGCGCCACCTCGTTGCCCATCCTGAGCCAGCCGCCGTACAGCCGGTCAACGGTGTCGGAAGTCTCCAACCCCAGGATGATGCCGTTCACTGTGATGACGGCGATGATGGAGTATTCGAACCAGGCGGAATTGACCAGTCGTGAGGCGAAATCTACAAGTTGAGACATGGCAGGGCAGGGCCGGATCAAAGGCTCCGGAGATTGTATCCAACCCGCCCCTCACCTGCCACAACCATCTCACACAACCAGGGCCATTCGATTATTCGCGTAAGGTGGCGTAGTCCGCTCGTGGTTCGACAGGCTCACATGAGCGGACGGTTCGCTTACCGATATCCCGTATGGTATTTGCCGCTCGGGTGATCAGATAACCGAATGACCCTGGTCCACATCATTGGCCAGCGGGTTCGTCACTCCAACCGCCGCACCCTGGGCAACGCAGCCGCACACGCCGCCGTCGCCGCCAGCCCCAGCGCGCCCAGCGTCAGGATGGCTATAGACGCGTCGGTGAAATCGGCCCACGCTCCGACCAGCACGCTGGCAACCGTCAGGAATCCCCGCTCGTATGCCACCACGCTCATCGTGCGCGCCCGGAACCGGTCCGGCACCACCGTCAGCACCACCGTCCCCTGCGTCGTCCGGTAGTGCGACTGGAACAGGGACATCAGAGCCAGGAACACGAACGCCGCCGGCAGCCACGAAGAATGTGAGAACGCCATCGTGCAGAGCGAACTGCTCGCGGCGGTGAGCAGCAGCAGATAACCCCTCCAGCGCGGCAGGCCGAACGACGCGATGATCATGGTGGACACGAACCCGCCGAACCCCGTGACCGCCAGCAGGTAGCCACCCATGTCCACGTCCGCGTGCAGCACCTGCGCCGTGAACAGCGGCAGCAGGAACCACACGGGATGCAGGATGGTGTTGGGGATCACCGACACCACCATCATCTGCAGAATCTCCCGCTGCTGCCGCCACAGGTAGAGCAGCCCCTCGCGAAAATCCGCCAGCGGGGTGAACCGTTGCCGCTCTTGATCGCGAGTGGTATCCGCGTAGCGCAGCCGGATGGTCAGCAGAAACAGCACCACGCCCAGGTACAGGACGGCTTCCAGCGCGAAGTTCCAGAAATACCCCAACCAGAAGATCAGCAGCCCGCCCACGAACGGCCCGAATATCCGCGTGCCGGTGATGGTCAGCACGCTGATGGCGTAAGCGTTGCTCACCGCCTCTCGCGGCACGGTGTTGGATACCAGCACCTGCTGCATCGGCTGCGTGATCGCCAGCAGCGCCCCCGAAATCAGCACGTAGGCGTAGGCGTGCCAGGGCCGCACCAGTTCGCTGTCGGCCAGGAAAGCGAACGCCAGCGCCAGCGCGGCGGCGCCGGCCTGCACCGTCATCACCAGTTTCCGGCGGTCCAGCCGGTCGCCCAGCACCCCGGTGAGCGGACTGACCGCCAGGCTCGGCAGCGTGTTGATCGCCCCCACCGACACCACCAGAAGCCCGCCCACCGCCGAACCCTCCGACAGGTCCTTGACCAGCCACCCAATGCTCAGCAGTTGCAGCCAAACCGCGGTGTTGGCGCAGAAGTTGGCGCACCACAGCAGCCGGAAATCACGATACCGGATCAGCGCGTCAAAGGTTTGTGGCCGGGGAAGCCTGCGTGTCGGACGGATGATTGAAACCCTGGCAAGAGCTTTGCTGCTCGAAAGTTTTCAAGCCGCGCAATTGTACACGCACCACCCCAATGTGCGGCGACTCATCACCGACCAATGCGCCCTGAAACGTCGTAGGGGCAGGTTTCAAACCTGCCCCTACCTCGTTCGCGCTATGGCGAAACGTCTGGGCGCCCTACCGCCTGAAGATGCTGGTGATAGGCTGGTGGCCGGCGTTCTCTTCGTAAGGTTCCTCGCGGTATAGGGACAGGTCCTTCAGAACGGGTATGTCCTGGATGGAGAACAGCACGGCGCCGTCATCGCCCTCGTTGGCGTGCTCGTGCCACATCCACGGCGGAACCACAAAGAAGTCGCCCTCGCTCCAGTCGAACCGCTGCCCGTCGATCACGCTGTAGCCCTCGCCCTGGTACACCTGGTACACCGCGCAACTGGTCTGGCGATGCGCCCGCGTGCGGATGCCCGGGCGGATCATCTGCGCCCAGCAGGTCATGGAACGCAGCACCGGCCCGCCGGTAACGGGGTCGCTGAACTCCATAGCCACGTCGTCGAATGGGCTGGCGTCCACCTCGGCCAGGCGTTGCAGCGCCTCGTAGGTCTTGTCCCACTTGTAGTGCCACAGCGGGGAGTAGTCCATCTTCGGATCCTCCCACGCCGGCCGCAGCGCGCCGGAGGCGAACTTGCGCTCCGACTCGGCCACGCCGACGATGGGCTGCTGGTCCTCGGGGTATGCCTCGTAGAAGTTGGTGCGCAGGTAGCGCACGAGGGGCACGTCCAGGCCGTCCAGCCAGATCATCGGCCCCTGGCCCTCGTTGGCGTGGTCGTGCCACGTCCACGACGGCGTCAGGATCAGGTCGCCCGGTTCCATCCAGCACTTGTCGCCCTCAACGGTGGTGTACGCGCCCTCGCCCTTGAGGATCCAGCGGATGGCGGTGGGCGTGTGGCGATGGGCCGGCGCGCACTCGCCGGGCAGCAACAGTTGCAGCGCGGCGGTGATGGTATGCGTCGTTCCGCGATCCAGGCCCGGCGTCGCCAGCCGCAGCGTGCGCCGCTCCACGTCTCGGTCGGGAGTCACCAGTTCGCCGCTCTTGAGCACCAGCGGCTCCACTTCGGCCCAGCGCCATAGGTAAGGCTCCATCACCGGGAGGGGCTGGCCTTCACCCTGCAACCATCCGGGCTTGAGCTGGATCTGGTCGGTCGTTTCGTAATACTGCCGCTCGTCTTCGGTGCGTATCGTATCCGGTAGCGCCATCGGGTTGCCTCCTCTCGCGTGGTCTCGCCGCTGTCTTCCGTCGTTTCACTGGTACCTG
>JAJDXU010000026.1 GCA_022823105.1 Dehalococcoidia bacterium | reverse complement strand
CCGGGAACCGTCGAACGGCAACCTGATTTCGGGCAACGACGGCAGTTATTCGCCCAACAACGCTTTCGAGGCGGTTTTCTCATCTGGCAACGTATTCGTGGACAACATCGCAAACTATTCCAACTACGGGTTCTGGCTGGGTTATTCCACCGACACCACTGTCAGGGAGAACGAAATTCGCGCCAACCGATTCGATGGGATCGCCATAGAGCACGGGAGAGACAACCGCATCGAGGATAACCACGTGGCCGGCAACCGCAATGGGATCCGCCTGTGGACCGACCCGACGACGGCAGAATCCCCACGGCGCACGTACCTTATTTCGGGAAACCGCGTTGAACGGTCTAGGGAAAGCGGGATGTTGATAACCGATGACCACGACGTGGAGTTAATGGACAACCGGCTGGAGGACAACGTGCGGAATCACGTCCGCCGACCCATCTAGCCGAACTTGGCGCCCAATCTCGCCGGACAACACGTTGCGCGCGCCCCGTCGGACGCGGATACTTAGGGCCTATCACTACAACGCGCCACCGGGCCGGACTGGCCGGAGATGATCATGACATTCGCGCACCCCGAGTATCTCGTTTCAACCGATTGGCTGGCCGAGCACCTGGCGGACGACGATGTTCGCGTGTTCGAGACGACCGTATTCCTGCACCGCGGCGAGGGCACAGTTCGCGCCGAGTCGGGGCGGGCCCAGTACGACACGGGTCACATCCCCGGGGCGGGTTTCCTGGAACTCCAGGCCGAATTTTCCGACAACGATCAACCGTACCGCTTCATGATGCCTTCCCCGGAGGCATTTGCGGAAGCGGCCGGGCGGCACGGAATCTCGGAGTCGTCCAAGCTGGTGCTGTACGACCGGCTGGGATCGCAGTGGGCCGCGCGGTTCTGGTGGATGTTCCGCTCGATGGGCTGCGCCGGCGCGGTGGTGCTGGACGGCGGTTGGAATCGCTGGACGGCCGAAGGCCGGGCAGTTTCCACGGATCCGGCGAACTATGCGCCCGCGACGTTCTCGCCCACGCCCGACCCGGCGCGATTCGCAGACCTGGGCGAGGTCAAGGGGTTCATGGAGTCGAACGCTGGGACCTGCCTGATCAACGCTCTGGGGAGGGACCAGCACTCGGGCGAGGATGGCGGGCGCAGTTACGGACGGGCCGGCCACATCCCCGGCGCGACCAACGTGCCCTCGGGCGAGCTGACCGACCCTGAGACCGGGCTGTACCGGCCGGCGGAGGAGTTGGCGGCGCTGTTCGCGGGTACCGGGGCCGACCCCACGCAACGGGTAGTAACCTACTGCGGCGGCGGCATAGCGGCGTCCAACGATGCGTTCATCCTGGCGATGCTGGGTTACGAGGACGTGGCAGTGTACGACGCGTCGATGTCGGAGTACGCGGCGGACCCGTCGCTCCCGCTCGTGGCGGACTAACCACGCAAGGGATTCGGCGAATTGGAGGTGAGCCATGACGCAGCCTGCGACGCTCAACGATACTCTCGAGTTTGGCCTGTTCGACTGGATCGAGTGGGACAAGTCGGCGCCCAGCGAGATCTTCGAGAACCGCCTGAGGATGCTGGAGTACGCTGACCGGAACGGGTTCTACAGCTACCACCTGGCGGAGCATCACATCACGCCGCTGAGCGTATCGCCTTCGCCGGCGGTGTTCCTGGCGGCGGCGGCGCAGCGGACTACGAATTTGCGGCTGGGGCCGCTGGTGTTCCTGCTGCCCTTCTACCATCCCATCCGGCTGTACCACGAAATCTGCATGCTGGACAACCTGAGCAACGGGCGGCTGGACCTCGGAGTGGGTCGGGGCGTTTCGCCCGTGGAGGCCGCGGAGTTCGGCGTTGACCTGGACATCAGCTGGGAACTGTTCAACGAGCAGATGGAGATGTTCACGCGCGGTTTCACGACCGGGATGCTCAATCACAAGGGCAAGCACTACCACTACGAGGACATCGAGCTTTGGATTGCGCCGCACCAGAAGCCCTATCCCCCGCTGTGGTACGCCAGCAACAACATCGAGACGGTGCCGTGGATGGCGCAGCACGGATTCAACACCTGCACCGTGTTCGCCGACAACACCGGCGTCAAGGCGCACTACGACCTGTACAGGCAGGTTTGGAGCGCCGACCGGTTGGCCGACGGCATGAACAGCCACGTGGACGTGCCCAAACTCGGGCTGGTGCGCCACATGTACATCGCCGAAACCGACGAACAGGCGCGGGCGGAGGCCAAGGCCGCCTACCGGACGTGGTTCCACAACATCGACTACCTGTGGGCCAAGAACGGCCTGGACCGGCTCGGCGCCATGCGGGACTTTGATTCGCTGGATGCGCGGGACGTGATCATCGTGGGGACGCCGGCAACCGTGAGAGAACGGGTGCAGAGGGCGGTCGACGAAACGGGCATCAACTACTTCTGCCCGATTTTCGCATGGGGAGATTTGACTCCCGACCAGGTAATGCGGTGCATGACCCTTTTCGTGGACGAGGTGATGCCGGGGCTGCGGCCGGGCGGGTCGGAGTAGTCCGTTCAACGCGATTGCCCTGCCTGCATATGCAGACCGGCGACGACACGCCCCGCAAGTTGGTAATATTCTGATATGCGCTCACAGCCCCATGAGGACGGCCATGAACGATTGGAGAACATGCAAGGCGATCGAAAGTAAACCGGGCAAGGTCAGCGGCGCATGGATATTCAAGGGCACCAGGGTTCCGGTCTCTGCGCTTTTCAACAACTTGAAAGACGGGGCAACCATCGAAGAATTTCTGGACTGGTTCCCGGGCGTCACACGCTCGCAAGTGAATGCGGTTCTATCACACCAGATCCAATCATTGGAGCGCCAGCGCACATATGAGGATACTTCTGGATCACAGCGTCCCAAGGCCCCTGAAGCATAACCTGCCAACACACGAAACGGACACTGCGGCGGAACGAGGGTGGCACGAGTTGCACAACGGCGCTCTCCTGACCCGAGCAGAAACCGCGGGTTACGAGCTCCTGATCACGGCAGACCAACAGATGCCTTTCCAGCAGAACTTTACCCGCCGGAACATCCGCGTACTGATCCTGACCACAAACTCCTGGCCGAGGCTGCGCCAACACCTTGTCGAGATTAATCACGCAATCGACGCCATGGGATACAACCAAGTCCGCGAGTTGGAAATCCGCTAAATCGTTGCCTGAAACGGGTCGTAGCCATCGCCATCGAACACCGCAGCAATCACCCGGTTGCCCCATCGCCAGTCCAAAACAGGAGACATGGATATGACCTCGGAAACCACCTACGCTCCTGCCACCGTTGAATCCGTCAGCCGGACGATTGAGGCGCTGGCGGCGCGCAACGTGGACGCCGTACTGGTGGAGAGCAGAGAGGAGGCGCTGGCCAAGCTGAAGGCGTTGGTTCCGGAGGGCTGCGAGGTGTTCGTCAGCACGTCGGAGACGCTGGACACCATCGGCTACACCGAGTACATGAACGGCAACGAGCGCTACATCAACCTGCACGACCAGATGCTGGCTCAGCCCGACGCGGCATCCCAGCGCGAGTTCCGGCGCACGACGACCACCGCCGATTACTTCGTGGGGAGCGTTCAGGCCATCGCCGAAACAGGGGAGATCGTGGTCGCCAGCGGGTCGGGCAGCCAGATCGGCGCGTTCGCGTATGGCGCGCGACGGGTGATCATGGTGGCGGGCACTCAGAAGATCTGCCCGACGCTGGACGAAGCGGAAGCGCGTACCCGTGGGTACACGCTTGAGATGCACGACCGCTGGCTGGAAGGCAGGGGCTCAGGTCCCGCCCCGATCGGCAAATTTATGGTGATGGAACACGAGCCCGTAGTGGGGCGGATCACGATGATCCTGATACCGGAACGTTTGGGGTGGTGATCCGCCGTCGGTGTGGTGACCCGCCGTCGGTAAGGTTGGACGCGTGATGCGGGAGTTCACCCTCACCCCCGCAAGATCCCATCGATGGGGAAAATCAGTCAAAGTAGATGGGCTCGCCGTTGAGGGTCGATTTGTCCTCGAAGGGCGTGGGGTTGGCGACCGCGGCGCGAACCCAGCAGCCGTTGCGCGCGTTGCGCAGGACCGCCGCCACCCGTTCCGGATCGTCGGGCGACTCGATCTCGTAGCTGGTTTCGACCTTGGGAGCGCTGGCCTGGATGGTGCCCTGGAGGACAGATCCTTCCAGCCCGAAGTGGACGGCGATGTGAGCTCGCACGCCGGTGATTTCGACTTTCATCATTCGAGAGTACCTCTCGATCTGGGTCATCTCTCAAAATGCGATGGAGGCGGCGAAATAACTCAGCGGCGCGGGCGCGGTATGGTTGCCTCCGACGTTCGGCCCCTCGTCGCAGTAGATGGTGAACTTGACGTCGCGTCCGACGAACGCGCGCCGCAGCATGTTTCCCATGTCTTCCACGTCCACCTCGGTGACGGTGGCGCGTCGAGTCTGTCCCGGCGGGAATGGGTCGTAATTCGGTTCGGGTCTTTCGGCGTGGCTTGCCATGAATCCTCCGTTTTGTTCAGGTCGCACAACGTTAGCATGACGGTCCGGGCGGAACAATGGGCGACGCGGCGGCAGCTGCCGGCGCGGGCCATGTTATATTTTTCACTGAAAATCCGAACTCGAGAGCAGACATATATGGAAATCAGCAGCGTAGCCATATTGAGTCCCGGCGACATGGGCCACGCCGTGGGACGGCGACTCCGTGAGCATGAACTGGATGTGATCACGTGCCTGGAGGGTCGGAGCGAGCGGACGCAGAGCCTGGCGGAGCAGGCCGGAATCCGCGACGTAGCCACCATGGAAGAGTTGGTGGAGCGTGCGGACCTGGTGATGTCGATGACGGTGTCGGCGGCGGTGCCGGGACTGTGCCGGCAAATCGCCGATGCGATCACTGCGACGGGGGCGGGTGTGCTTTTCGCCGAGTGCAATGCTGTCTCTCCTCAGCTGGTGCGGGAGCTGGAACCCGTGATTGCCGACGCTGGCGGGCGTTTCGTCGACGCGTCGATCATCGGCGGACCGCCGCGGGCCGGATACAGTCCCCATTTCTACGCTTCGGGCGAACATGCGGAAGATTTCGCCGCACTCAACGATTTCGGTCTGACGGTGCTGACGCTGGACGGAGCGGTGGGCCAGGCTTCTGGCATCAAGATGTGCTACGCGGCGATGACCAAAGGGTCTTGGGCGTTGTACACGGAGTTGCTGATGGCGGCGGAGCTGATGGGGCTGACCGAGCCCCTGCTGGCCGAGTTTCAGGGTGGGCAGCAGGCTGTTTTGCAGCGGATGGAACGCACCATCCCCACCGTGCCGCCGCGGTCGCGCCGTTGGGTGAGCGAGATGGAGGAAATCCGAGACACCTTCGCGCAGTTGGGGATGACGCCCAAGCTGTTCGAGGGAGTGGCAGAGATGTACGAGTTCATCGGGAGCACGCCGCTGGGCGCAGAATCGCCGGAAACCAGGGATCGCGACCGCACATTCGTCGAAACGATTCGGAAGCTTACCGAGCATGTGGGGAAAGACGGCAACAGGCGTCATGGCTAATCGGGCCGGCGCAGATTGCAGTCCGAAGGCTCACGCCGGAGCGGTTCACTGATTTCTTGCCAGTCCGGCACGCGGTTTCAGCCCGAAACGCGGGCACGCGGCCACGGACGACGGGTGGCGTCCGCTTGAAACCGACGGTGGAAGGGCGTACGTTCTCACCATCCAATCGACGCGATAGGGGGTACGTTTATGCCGGAGCGCAAGCGCATGACCACCAGGCTCAAGGAACTGTTTGAACGGGAGGAGATTTTCGTATTGGCAGGCGGGATGAACGCTATGGGCGCGAAGATGGCGGAGGTGGCCGGGTTCGAGGCCTTCTATATGTCGGGCGGCAACACGTCGGCGCAGCTTATGGGCCAGACCGAGGGCGGCACCAGCATGCGCGACATGGTGGACAATGCCCGGCGCATCGTGAACACGATTGACATTCCCGCATTTGTGGACATGGACACGGGCTATGGGGACGCCGTCCAAGTTTACGAGACTGTACAGGAGTATATACGGGCGGGCATCGCCGGCACGCACCTTGAGGACCAGGTGTACCCGCCCAAGTCCGGGCCGCGCCGACGGTGCGTGTCCATCGAGGAGATGGTGGGCAAGCTGAGGGCCGCCATGGATGCCAAGATGGAACTTGACCCCGACTTCGTGATCGTGGCCCGCTGCGATTTCATGGGTGTCCCCGGGGCGACGTTTGAGGAGGTGATGGAACGCTGTCTGGCCTACAAGAGCGAGACCAACGTGGATGTGGTATGCCCGGCTGTATCGTCCTGGGAGCACAACGTCGAAGCGATCCGCCGGATACCGGGCCCGGTGCTCCCACTGTTCACCCATGGCAGCCAGACCCACCCTACGCTGGAAGAATTGCAGGAAGCGGGCGCGGCGGCCGCGTGGTATCCCGCGCTGACCACGATGGCCGGCCTGCAGGCGTCGTGGGATTTCCTGCACGAATTCCAGGAACGCGGCACGGAGGCCATCGACGAGTTCCTGGCGACGGCGGCGCAGAGCAGGTGGGGCGTCGCCACCAACGGCGGGATCCTCGGGGCAGACCGGATCCGGGAGATGGAGGACAAATATCTGCCGTAACCGGACGAACAAACCAGGAACATGCGGGGGCCATAAAGCTGGAGGGTGTCTGATCGGACACCCTCCACAACAGGTAAATGGACGTCCCTTTCGGCCCTCCTAACCCCGGTCGAACCGGGCCATCTGGTCAACGATGTCCACTCCGACGGTCTCGCTCCATGCTGACAGGAGTTGCTGAACTATCGGCCCCGGGCGTCCGTCTCCGATCTCTCGCTTATCCACTACGGTTACCGGCAGCACGCAAGGGGTGGTGCTGGAGAAAAACGCCTCGTCAGCGGTGTACATGTCATAGGGTTGCAGGTCCTCTTCCACCAGGGGAATCTCAAGCTGCTCCGCCAGCTCGAACACCATCCCCCTTGAGATGCCCTGGAGGATGTTTCGGTCACCCGGTGTGCGGATCACTCCGTCAGTGACCAGGAACACGTTATAGCCGGTGCCTTCGGTCAGGTTGCCTTCAGAGTCGGTGAGGATGGGCCAACCCTCCGGATCTACGTCCGCCGCTTCCAGGTCGGCCAGGTTGAAGTTCATGCGGCTGTAGTGCTTGACCTTGGGGTCGAGCGCATCGACCGGGTAGCTCCGGGTGCGGGTGATTACGCCGTGGGCTCCGTCATCGTACAGCTTCGCGTAGCGTCCGAACGCCGCCGCCGAGATCTTCACGCACACCGTGGGCGGCCCCGCGTCTCGGGACCAACTTCCCGGACCGCGAGTAATGAATTGCGTTATGGTGAAGTCTCCCACCTCATCCCGCAGTGCTTCGTTGCGGGCGATCGCCTCCTCGCTGATATCGTACATCTCGCGGGGAGAGAGTCCGGGGTCGATGCGGACGTACTTCAGCGAACGGTAGAGCCGGTCGATGTGCTCCTCCATCCGAAAGCTCTTGCCGTTGAAAGTCCGGGCCACGTCAAAGATCACGTCTCCCACCATGAATCCGCGGTCCATGGGGTCGATCTTGACCTGGCTGAAGGGTATCCACTCGCCGTTAAAATATGCAGTGTAATCCGCCATGATCCTCCTCCTTTCGCAGCAGTATAGCAAAGCCGCCGGCCGGCCCAGTCTTGGAGCGTGGCCCGTGTACAATCTCCGGCTTTCCCTGAATGACGATTGCAGAGTATGCACATCGCCTCAAACGTTGGTGCCATCTGATACGGAACGCTACCGGCATGGCGTATGATGCTGACGACAGGACAAACTCGCCGACACACGCATCAGGAGGTTCCAGTTGTACAAGATCGGGATAGACGTCGGGGGCACATTTACCGACTTCGTGGTGGCCGGCGACGAGGGACAGCCGCGGTTTTTCAAGACCGCGTCCACCCCGGACGACCCTTCGGTGGGGGTGATGACCGGGTTGCGGGAGGCTGCCGAGGCGTACGGTCAATCGTTGGACCGGTTCCTGGGCGAGACGGACCTGGTGATTCATGGGTCCACCGTGGCCACCAACACGTTGGTGGAACGGAAGGGCGCGCGGGTGGGCCTGATCACCACCGACGGATTCCGGGACCT
>JAJDXU010000104.1 GCA_022823105.1 Dehalococcoidia bacterium | reverse complement strand
ACGCGGCACAGAAAGCGTGGGACTCGGCTTTGGATCGGCTGAAGGATCCCCACTGGACACGCTATCTGTTCGATGCAGACGCCGAACTCGATGGGTTGTCTGCCGGGTAATTACCAGTGTCTGACGCAGCGAGGGATTTAGCGTTATGCAGACCAGTTCATTGGCTATTTTGCACGACAATGCCGCCCATGGTGAGGATAGCTACCTGACCAGGGACCTCGGCGACGGGAACTTTTTGGACGTCGTCCTGGACGGCGTGACCGGACACGGCGGCGACGAAGCCAGCGGATCCGTGGCCGATGCATTGAATCGCATAGACATCTCGGGACCTGACGACATCGTGGCAGCGCTGAACGAACAGAACGCCGATTTCCACCAGGTAGGTGGCGGGCGGTTCCTGCTGACCACCGCATCGGCTGCGCTGTACCTGGACGGGAAGTTGCACATTGTTTCGGTAGGGGACAGCCCGATATACGTGATCCGTCCCGATGGATACGAACAATACAGTGGACGCATGGGTGGACTGATTCGTTTGGGGGTCTCCAAAGCGGTGGGCGCCGAAGCAACGCTTTCGGTTTTCCAGACCGAGTTGGACCTTTCCTCGTCGGATCGTCTGATTTGCTGCACTGACGGCGTGAGCGATAACCTGCTGGGCGACGAGTTGATGGAGATCGTTCGTGAATCCTCCGACGCCGAGGAGGCGTCCGGGCGCGTGAAGGCGCTGGTGGACCAACACATCGAGCAGGGACGCGACATCCGTTTCCGGGGAGGCCGGTTCCGACACGACGACGAAACGGCGATTTTCCGGTTCTTCGCGGACGGCTAGGCAGCCTCGTCGGGACGGATTCCCGATGCGTGGAAAACTGCCCCGACGCCGGGTATGTTAGACTGTCTGGAACATTATTTCAGCCGACGACATTCGGATCGACTGGGCTGATCGACGCCGGTTGACCCGCGGTAGGACGCAAGGAGATCTCAATTGGGCAAGATTAATGTTGCCATAATCGGTGTGGGTAACTGCGCCTCATCCTTGGTACAGGGTATTCACAAATACGTAGAGGTCCCGGACGACCAGCCAATACCGGGCGTCATGCACAACCGGATTGGGGACTACCGCATAGAGGACATCGAGGTGGTCGCCGCTTTCGACGTCGACCGCAACAAAGTCGGGAAAGACCTGTCGCAGGCCATATTCACGGAACCCAACAACACGATCAAATTCGCTGATGTGCCGCATCTGGGCGTGCCCGTAGAACGGGGCATGACTCACGACGGCATCGGCCGATACCTTTCCGACGTTGTGGTGAAGTCTCCCCACAGCACGGCGGACATCTCGGGCATCCTCAAGGAGCGCGAGGTGGACGTGGTGATCAATTACCTGCCCGTCGGCAGCGAAATGGCCACCAAGTGGTACGTGGAGCAGATCCTGGACGCCCGCTGCGCGATGATCAACTGCATTCCCGTTTTCATCGCCAGGGAAGATTATTGGCGAGGCCGCTTCGAGGAGCGCGGCGTGCCGATCATCGGGGACGACATCAAGTCGCAGGTCGGCGCTACAATCGTGCATCGCGTTTTGACCCGCTTGATGGAGGACCGGGGCGCCGAAATCGACAACACCTACCAGTTGAATTTCGGCGGCAACACGGACTTCCTCAATATGCTGGAGCGTGATCGCCTGGTATCGAAGAAGATCTCCAAGACGGGTTCGGTCACCAGCCAGATGGACGAGGAACCCGAGGCTGGAGCTATCCATATCGGTCCCAGCGACCACGTGCCATGGCTCCAGGACCGCAAGTGGTGCTACATCCACATAGACGGCACGGTATTCGGCGGCGCTCCTGTAAAGATGGAAGTGAAGTTGGAGGTGTGGGATAGCCCGAACTCGGCAGGCGTCGTTGTTGACGCCATCCGGTGCGCCAAGTTGGCCATGGACAATGGGCAGAGCGGAGCGGTCTTCGCGCCGTCGGCTTACTTCATGAAGAGCCCGCCGATACAGTTCACCGACGCTGAAGCCCACGATATGGTCGAGGCGTTCATAGCGGATCCCTCAGTCAACTCCGTACAGGTTTCGGCGCTGAATTAGCGATGGCGATACGCATGGGAGGCACTCCCGACCATGAAGATCGCCATGGTGTCTCCCTATGACCTCGCATGGCCAGGTGGCGTCAATTCGCATGTTACTCAGCTGTCCAGCGAATTGCGAAACCGCGGTCATGAGGTCTCGGTGATCGCGCCCCACTCGGCTCCGAAATCACAAGCCCGTCAACTGTGCGATCAGCGATTCATTCCGATGGGGCGGTCGGTGCCACTGTCGGCGGGCGGTTCCAAAGCCCGCGTAACCCTCGATTGGTGGCTATATCCCCGCGTTCGCGGACTGATGCAGCGCGAGCGATTTGACGTGGTGCATCTGCATGAGCCGCTGGCCCCGCTGCTTCCACTTATGGTCCTGCAGCACTCTCAGGCGGTTAATGTGGGCACGTTCCACGCATATTCCCATCGGGCCCATCTGTATCGCGTAGCGCGCCGCGCGGTTGGTCGGTGGCAACGCCGCCTCCACGGGCGCATCGCGGTTTCGCCGGCGGCATTGGATTTTGTATCGCCGCATTTCCCCGGTTATCCCTACCGCGTGATACCCAACGGGATAGATTTCCTGCGATTCGCCAATGCCGCACCGTTCCCCGACCTGTCGGACGGGCGCACGAATATTCTGTTTGTCGGTCGGAAAGACGAACGCAAAGGGCTGCGCTACCTCCTCGAGGCGTTCCTTTCAATGCAGTCAAAACTCGACAACCTCCGACTGATAGTCGTCGGCCCTGGCGAGCCAGACCGGGACTGCTCATCCCTGATGGAAGCGGCGGCGGCCCATCGTGGAGACTCTGTCTTCGTTACGGGAGCCGTGTCGGACGCCGACCTGCCGAGGTACTATGCGAGCGCAGACGTTTTCTGCAGCCCGGCCACAGGTGGAGAAAGCTTTGGTATTGTGCTACTGGAGGCGATGGCGGCTGGCGCTCCGGTGGTGGCGTCCGACATCGACGGCTACCGAAATGTCGTATCCCACAACGTAAATGGGCTTTTGGCGCCGGCACGAAATGCCGATGCCATCGCCAAAGCGGTGATGCGAGTTTCAACGAATCCGGCGTTGTCCGCGCGGCTTGTTAACGCCGGACGCCGGACTGCGGAGGGCTACCGTTGGGAGCGTGTGGCGTCGGAGGTTGAGGAGTATTACCAACAGTGCATCGAGGAGGTCAACGTCTGTGGCGTTGCCCGGTAGGGAGGAGCTGCGGGGCGCAATCCTCCGGTACATCGAGGTCCCCGGCGCCCGCGCTTTCAGAGCGATAGGGCTGACTCCGAACGTCATTACCTTGCTCGGCTTCGCGGTCTGCGTCGCCGGGGCGGTGCTGGTCGCGTTGGGATGGCCCCTCTACGGTGGAATTGTCTTCCTGATGGGGGGAGCGCTCGATCTGTTCGATGGCGCGTTGGCGAGGCTCACGGGCCAGGCGTCGCCCTTCGGCGCGCTGCTGGATTCGGTGTTTGACCGATTGGGCGAAGCCGCGCTTTTCGTGGGCCTGGGTGTCTATTATCTGCTTGCGGAATTTTCGCCCGGGGAGCGCACCCTGAGCATGCTGGCGGTGTTGCTCGGTTTGGTGTTTTCCCAGGGCGTATCTTACCTGCGCGCTCGAGGCGAAGGTTTGGGCGCATTCACCCGTGCAGGCATCATGACGCGTACCGAAAGGGTAATCATCCTGGGTGCGGGACTGATCGTAGAGGGGCTGGCGCCCGTCCCGGTAATGGTGTGGGTGCTGTGGGTCATCGCGACGGTTTCGTGTTTCACGCTGTTCCAGCGCATGTTCACTATCAGAGCATTACTTGACGAAGAATGACCGTGCCTGCCCATCCTGGTGATAAGATGGGGCGCAGGCACAATCAGGAGGTAGCCAGGATGGCTTCACATTCCATGGGATTGTCGCTGCATGAAGCGGCGAGGCAGATGGGGGTCCCGTTCACCGTTGAGAACGAACCCAAGGACAAACAAGTCAAGGTGAACGGACTGACCCTCCACTATCTGGAATGGGGGACGTCGGACAAACCCGTGATCCTGATGCTCCATGGGATCCAGCAGCAGGCCCACAGCTGGGACTTCATCAGCCTGCCGCTGTCGGTGGACTACCGGGTGATCGCAATGGACCAACGCGGCCACGGTGACAGCGACTGGTCTCCAGATGAGGACTACTCGACGGATGCCTACGTCGGCGACGTGCAGAGCGTGGTTTCCGAGCTGGGCCTGAAGGATTTCCACCTCATCGGCCATTCCATGGGCGGACGCAACAGCCTGGCATGGGCCTCCACGCACCCCGGAATGCTGAAGTCCCTGACCATCGTGGACACCGGACCGGAGACCCAGCGCAGCGGCAGCAACAGAATTCAGAGGTTTCGTGAATTGCCGGACGAGCTTGACACCCTTGAGGAGTTCGCGCAACGGGTGATGGAGTACACGGGCCGGTCCCGTGAACAGACGTTGGGAGCGTTGAAATACAGCATACGCCAGCGAGGCGACGGCAAATGGACGTGGAAGTACGACAAGGTGATCCGCAGGCGCGGGTTCCGGGCCCCGGCGTGGACATCCGACCAGCTCTGGGAAGGGTGGCGAAACATCGACTGTCCCGCCCTCGTGGTACGGGGCGCTCGCAGCGATATATTCGCGGACGAGACCATGCAGCGGATGGCCGCCGAGCATCATGATTGCACCACGGTGACGGTCGCGAACGCCGGACACCTCGTCCAGGGAGACAATCCGCCCGATTTCCTGGCCGCCGTGAAGGGCCTGCTCAGCAGGTTTGATTAGCGCAAACCGAGTCAGCGAATGCGGGGAGCGGCCAGGCGTTAGAATCCCAGCAGGCGGGGCAGCCATTCCCCTAGCAGATAGCCCAATCCAGCGGACGCCGCGCCGATCCCCAGGATTTCCAGCCCTTGCAGGATCGGCGATTTCTGCACCAGCCTACCCTTGACCAGTCCCAGAGCGAAGAGGGCTGTCAACGAGAGGCCGATGGACCAACCGATGGCGGTCCAGCCCACGCCGAGGAATAGGAAAGGCAGGATGGGAATGATCGCCGAGGAACCGAAAGAGACGCACATCACCGCGGCGTCTTTGAAGGGGTTGCCGCCAAGGTCAGGACTGATTCCCAGCTTCTTTTCCAGGAGAGTGCTTAGCCACAGCGACTCGTTGTCGGCTATCTGGTTCGCGAGACGCACCGCCTCGTCGTAGGTGTTCCCTTCCCGTTGGAACAGAATCACCAGTTCGGCCAGTTCCTCCTCGGGTTTCTCGGTGAGGTCCTTCACCTGTCCGGCGATCGCCGCCTCACGCACATCCTCCTCGGCGCGGGAACCCAGGTACGCCCCGGCCGCCATGCTGATCATCCCGGCCGCTGCCGCAGCCAACCCGGCCACCAGCACGGTGCCGGTGGTCCCCACCGCTATAGCGACCGAAGTAGTCAACGCGACGGTACTGATGATCCCATCCTGCGCTCCAAAAACCACTTCTCGCAATCGGCCGAGGTTGGCGACTCGGAACGGTTCTTTGTCGAGCGCGAGGGCCGCGTCGATGTAATGTTCCAGGTCCAGCGGCAGGACCGGCTCTTCCGCGCTGGGCGCGAACGCGCCCGGTTGCGCCTGAGCAGATGACAGCAATGGTGTACCCACCACGGGGACGGCACTATTTTC
>JAJDXU010000330.1 GCA_022823105.1 Dehalococcoidia bacterium | reverse complement strand
TGGAAATTATCGGCTGAGCCGCACTGGTCGCACCGTTGGGCGGGCGGGTAGTGCAGCCGCTCGCACGCGGTGCAATTCTGCAAGACCAGACGCCTTTCGTTGCAGGCGTCCCAGAATGGCTTGGTGAGTTCGTTTGGAACCGGGGCGGGTCTCTCCAGCCCTGGAATTGTGGTCATCGTTCCCCCCTCCTGAGGAATCCGGCGCGTTGCACGTCGCCGTCAATCATCTCATCTGGCGCAAATTATAAGCGCATTGGCGGCAGTCGCCAAAGTCTTCGCAGTTTTGACGCGATCCCCGTTGAACCCACCGGGAGATACAGGTTGGCATCCGGGTCGCCGGTTGTGGGCGTTCTTGTTTGGGTACGCGTGTGGACAAGTCGAAATGTACTCGCAGGCTGCCTATTTTTCGAGCGTCCGGTGGTCCAGCCACGGCTCGGCATGTCCGTCATCCATCCAGAGGAAATTGAACCCGGCTTCAAGGGCGTACTGCTGGTCCAGTTCGGTATCGCCGATGTGGTAATACTCGTCGGCCGGGAAGCGAGCCATGACATCCGGGAGTTCCTGCTTGTGGGAGACGAAGCTCACCTCGATGCCGTGCCGGTCCCAGATGGTTTGCTGCACCGGAAGCGGGCGGTCGGATGAACTCCCGATGATGCAGCCGTGATCCCGGGCTTTCCTGACCATGCGCATGGTGACCGGGCCGGGCGGGTCGCCGGCTTCAAGCGTTCCGTCAATGTCGAAACTGACCAGTACCGTCAAGTTAGACTCCTTTTTCCAAGATGTGTGCGTGTGGGGTTTTCCGCCGTCGCCGGATAGCGGCCTGGATTCAGCGCGCTGACTTACGGCTCACCGCCCGCGGACGGGTCCGCCCACTGGACCACTCCCTGCGCTCCCAGGTCCTCGATCGCATCCTCGTTGTAGCCGAGTTCCCGCAGCAGGGGCCTGGTGTGCTGGCCGACCTGGATGGAGGATCGGTAGAGGCCGGGAGTCAACGACAGTTCGACCAGCCCACCGTAGCGGCGGTATTTCCCGATCACCGGGTGCTCGACCTCGACGCTCAGCGCGTTGGCCCGGGCGTGGGGATGGTCGGCGTAGAAGTCGCCCTCGACCGATTCGTCCGCCTGTACGCAGCCGATGTCCGCCCGGGTCAGCATCTCCTCCCATTCAGCGGCGGTGCGCCCGGCGAAGATGGCTGCGATCTCTTCGATCAGGGCTTCGTCATTGTCCTGCCGGGATTCCGCCGTGGCGAAGCGCGGATCGGCCCGCAGATCTTCCCGCTGCGCGGCGCGGCAGAATGCCTCCCATTCGTCCTGGAACAGGCAACCCAGGAATACCCAACCTTCCTGGCACGGATAGAGGCGGTACAGCGCGTGCAGGCCATGAACGTCCCCGTCCGGCATGGCGATGGGAGGACGGTTCGCGTGGTCGAAATACTCGTCGGCGTTGGTCCAAGCGTTGGCGTTGAGCATGGTCACATGGATGGGCTGTCCCTGGCCGGTCAGTTCCCGAGCCCGAAGGCCCAGCAAAACGGCGGTCGCCACTACCGGGGATGTATTTTGGTCCGGGCCCCAGTTCGATTTCATGATCCACCGGGTCGCCTCAACGGTTTCCTCAATGTCAAGGGCCTTGTCCGGCGGCGGGGGCATGCCGCGTCCCATCTGACGCATCGCTCCGCCCATGATCGCGCCCGGGATGGGGTGTGCGCCGGGCCGGCGGGCGTGCTCACCGTGTTCTCCATAGGTTCCCATCCAGACATGGATCATGCCGGGATTGATCTTGCGGCAGGTCTCCCAATCGACCTGCAGACGCTCCGGGACGCCGAGGCGGAAGTTGTGGGCCAGAACGTCGGCCTTTGCGATCAGCTTGTGGATGATCTCCTTGCCCTCCGGCGTCTGGAGGTCAATCTGGATTCCTTCCTTGCCGGCGTAGGTGCGCGCGTCGGCGATGGCTTGCGAGGTGGAACGCCTGCCTTCGTCGAGGCGTCGGTCGGTGGCGTCAACCTTGATGACGCGAGCGCCCAGGTCGGCCAGAAGCGCGGCGCCATACGGCCCGGCCTGGATGGTGGCCAGGTCAAGAACGGTTATGCCTGACAGCGGATGGGCCGGCACACTGGCTCTATTCGATTCTGGCGAACCATTGCCGGAGTCCGGTGACCGCTGACTCAATCGTCCCAGCACGTCGGCGTTATGTTGCCCCACGTCAGGAGCGGGTCCGCCGGGCCCGCCGGGCGTTTCCTTCAGGTCGACCAGCGGGGCCAGCGTCCTCATGGGCCCGACGCGGGGATCATCGATGGTTACGACAGTGTCGTTGGCTATTATCGCCGGGTGGTCCATGGCCTGGACGCTGGTGCGATAAGGTTCGGCCGCGATGTTGCCGTCCTGAAGGTAAATCTCCATCCACTCTTCGGACGTCCTTTCCGCCTGTTTGTCCAGGATCTCCCGGCGCAACAGTTCCCGGTTTTCCGTGGTGAGTGCAGGAACCCTGGCAAAGCGTTCATCCTCCAGCAGGTGTCCGAGGTCGATGGCCTTCAGATGTCCCTGGATATGCGGGACCCGCTGGTTGGCATGCTGGAGCCACGTGCCATCGCTGGTTCGTACGGGCACGTATCCGATGGACGAGAGGCCTCGACCCGGGGGTCGGCCGGGAAAACGTTCCGAGTCCCTGCGCCTGAGTTGCAGGTTCACCAGCCCACCGTCGCCGATATTGTTGTCGTGGGGTGACGCTAGGGCCTGCACGATGCTGGTCTGGACCCATTGCCCGCGGCCGCACAGATCCCGCACGCGCAGGGCGCCCAGGATGCCGCGCACCGCGGCCTGGCTGGCGTGCCAACTGCCCGTCTGCACCGCCGAATACACGGGGCCGTCCCGGTTGGGTTGTCCTTCCATGTTCAGCATGCGGCCGGCTCTGGCGGCGACCACTCCCTCGTATCCCTTCACGCGCCGCAGGGGCCCGTGCTGGCCGAAGCCCGTGATGGAGCAGAAAACCAATCGCGGGAAGAGTTTCGACAGGTCGTCGTATCCCAACCCCCAATCGGCCATGTCTCCCGGGCGGAAAGACTCCACCAGCACGTCGGCCTCGGCGGCGAGCTGGACGGCTCCCTCGCGGCCTTCCGCCGAGGCAAGATCCAGCGTGATGCCCTTCTTGCCGCGGTTCCAGGAAATCCATGCCGGTTGGAAACGGAACGGGTCCCCTCCGGGGGGTTCGACCTTGATCACCTCGGCGCCATAGTCGGCCAGCACCAGGGTGCAGAGGGCCCCTGGCATCCCCAAC
>JAJDXU010000419.1 GCA_022823105.1 Dehalococcoidia bacterium | reverse complement strand
TTAATGATGCGGCTTGAGTCAATAGGCGAATACCGGCTTACCTCATACGCGGATTATTTTCGCTCTGGTAGCGGCTACTCGCCGGGCACGACGCTGGAAAAAGTTTGGCGTATCTACGAATTCGACCGTTGTCTGCGTTCGCTATGCTTTGAGGCGATTGGGAATATTGAGATATACGTCAGGAGTATGTTGGTTTATCGCTTTGCACATAGGCACGGACCTTCAGACTATCTTAACCAAGCGAACTTTCCGAATTTTTCTCTCGCCAAGTTTGAGTATTCTTGGTGGGAGGGCAAGATCAAAGAGGTGATAGCCGGCGAGCAAAAGGACCGGCCCAATGCCCATCAACCATTCCCAATTTGGGAGATTGCGGAGCGAATGGATTTCGGCACAACTTTATCGTTCTTCAAGGGCGCCCACTCCGACATACGGAAGGAGATTGCCAACGCCATAGGACAAGCAGATGTAGTGTTAGAGTCCTGGCTGCTGGGCTTGAGAGATCTGCGCAACAGATGCGCCCATCATCATCGGATATGGAACTGGCACTTTGGGCGAGGCGTAAGTATCCCGCGACGCAGAAAGTTTCCGCAGTGGCATACGCTACCGTGGCCAAGCAATCAACAAATTGGCATTTTGCTCACCATCTGCCGCTACTGGCTGAACCGGATACATCTTGGCAACGACTGGACAAAGCGGGTGTTAGCGCTTTTTGACTCCTACCCTGATGCTCCGGCGGCAGCCATGGGGTTGCCTCAGAATTGGCGCAAACATCCCCTTTGGAATGACTAGGCCGATCTACCTACCCGCCCGACACGTCGATCACCACCTTGCCCACCGTCGCGGCCCGCACCGCCTCGTGCGCGCCGGCCGTGTCCTCCAGCGGGAAATGCGGCCCGTCCATCCCAACCAGTTCGCCCGACGCCAGCCAGCGGTTGGTGTCCTCCACGCCGACGATCTTCGCCTCCTCCGGCATGTCATACACCAGCACGTGGCGAACGTTCACGTTGCTCACGGGAAACTGGAACGCCGGCGGCGGCCCGTCGCCGGCCGCGTAAATCGTGATTGTCCCGCCCCGCTTGATGATCCGCTGGCTCACCGCAAAATTCCCCGAGTAGTCCACCTCCACGATCAGGTCAACCCCCGCGCCGTCCGTCAGTTCCAGGATGCGCTCGGCCGTGTCCTCGGTGCGATAGTTCACGGTGTGGTGCGCTCCCGCCTGCCGCGCGATCTCGGCCTTGGCGTCCCCGCTCACGGTGCTGATGATGTTGGCCGCGCCGCCGTTCCTTGCCATCTGCAAAGCCATGTTGCCCACGGCTCCCGCGCCGCCCGGCACCAGCACCGTCTTGCCGGTCACCGATCCGTCGGCGAACACGCAGCGATGCGCCGTCAAGGCCGGCACGCCCAGCCCTGCCGCCAGTGCGAAGTCCACGTTGTCGGGCATTGGCACGGCCCGGTTGGCCGGCTGCGCCGTGTACTCGGCCGCGGTCCCGAAGGGCCGGCCGAACTGCGACTGGTAGAGCCACACCCGCTCGCCCACTCGCGACTCCGACACTCCCTCGCCCACCCGGTCGATCACTCCCGCTCCGTCCTGGTTGGGGATGACGCGCGGAAAGGCCGTACCCGGGCCGGCCACCTGCCGCCGTTTCCAGTCCGACGGGTTCACGCCCGACGTCGCAACGCGCACCCGCACCTCTCCCGGGCCCGGCTCCGGGTCCGGCATCTCGCCGAACTGCAACACCGAAGCGTCTCCGTTTTCCTCGTACCAGATTGCGCGCATTTAAGCTCCTCCGTTTTCCAGCCCGCCTGGGGGCTGATGGTCACTCGCCCCCGCCTCTCCGGCGCCGCACCGCGACCAGGGCAATCAAACCGGCCGGACCGGCCAGCAACGCCACCGACGCCAGCTCGGCCGGAACGTTATACGACTCCGCCGGAGCCGCCCCGCAGCCGCCACTCGTCTGGGGTGCCTGAGTCGGTGTTGGCGCCGGCGCCGGCGTGTGGGTCGGTTCCGGCGCCGCGGTCGCCGTGGGTTGACGGGTGGATTCCTGGGGCGCGGCGACGGGAGCCGGCTCCGTGGGCGCCGGAGCAGCCGCGCTCTCCGGTTGTCCCCGGCGCGTGGGCAGCGCCTGCAGCGGCGGCGGCGGCGGGGTTGACAGGTCGCGCGGAGCCAGGCCCACGCTCTCCCGCCACTCATTGTCCAGCTGCGGCACCGTCACGCCGTACGCTGCATCCAGCGCTTTGTCAAAGTTAAAGGTGGTCCGCAAATTCCCGAACAGCTCTTTCATCAGGCCCGGATCGTATGCGGCCAGCATGTAGGTGACCACGGCGTGTCCCTGCCCGTAGGCTTGCAGCGTTTCCCTCGGCGTGCCGGCGAAGGTGCGCAGCCCGGCCAGCGGGGGCACCCGGTCGTTGTGGATCGCGTTCCGCATGAATCGTTCGTATTCGTTTCCCGGCTGCCGCTCCGAGTAAACCGCCAGTCCCTCGTTCAGCCACGTGTGCACCTGCGAGTAAGCGCTGCCTGCCGCGTCGGCCACCAGCAGATGCGTGAACTCGTGGGCCGCAGTGGTCAGCGTGTTGTCGCCCACGAACGGGTCGCTGGATCCGTCCACCAGCAGGGTCCTTTCGTCGGAGAAGGCTTGGCCCAATGTCCGTAGATGGCGGGCGGCGACCTGGGACGAGGGTCTCAGCGCCTCCCGCATGTGGTCGTAGTTCGAGTACACCACGATGCTCATCGGCTCGGTCAGCTCGACCCCCAGGATGGGCCCCATGAACTCGTAGGTTTCCGCTGCTACCTGCAGCACCGCCTCGGCCCGTATCTCCGACAACTGGTCATACTCGTAATAATAGACGTTGATCAGACCAGACGATTTCTTGTCCCAGTTCAGGCCGGTATTCAGATAGACGATGGTCTCAGGGTCGGTCTCAAACCGTTCTCCCTCGGAGGTGCTGAGCTCGAAATGGTATTCCAGCCTGGTGCCCGTCGGTATGTACTCGTTGGAAGTCTTGCTCTGGAACAGCGCCTCCCCCGAGATGGTGCCGCCCGGCTCGAACTCCACCGTCCGGTACGTCGTCCGGCTGGACTGCCCCAGCTTCCGCACGTACACCCTGATCTCATTTATGTCGTCTGCATTGCCGGCATCAATGTAGAACCGCAGCCCGTCCGGGAACTGGTTTTCAACTCCCTGCCGGCTGATGCTTACGGCGTCCTGGGCCGCAGCCGGCGCAGCCGGTATTGCAGCCCCGATGCTCACCATGATCGCGATCAGCGCGGCCGCGGCGGCGATGATTGGTATTTTCACGTTGGCGTCCCTTGTGTTGCTGGTCTTGCTGTATTCGTACGTGCTGCGCCGGATTTGGGACTCATCGGTCGCGTTTCTGCGCAGCATGCACCCGTCCCGTTGGCTATATGGGCGCCGCCGGCAGGCTCGTTCTTGACCGTCCCGGCGGCCCGGCCTACAATCTTACCGTCGCAACGCTCCCTCGCATAGTGCGCCGCGACGCGAGTCGTTGCCGATTATCCCAGAAAATTGTGGTGGCGAAACCATGCCCATCAAAGTCGGCCGCGTGCCGTACCTGGAATCCGAACCCTTCTACTTCGACATGGCTCGACGGGGGTTCGAGTTGCGACAGACCACCCCTCGCGAACTCGGCGACGCCCTCGCCAACGGTGAACTCGACGCCGGCCCGGCCCATCTCTCCGACGTGTTTCGCCTCGAGGACCGCTTCGAACCCATCAGCGGTTTCTGCTTTTCCACCCAGAGCCGCGCCCTCAGCGTTGCCCTCTATTCCCAGCACCCGATGGAGGAATTGGGCGGCGTCACCATCGGCATCTCCGACGAGGATGTGACCGCATCGCAACTGCTCGACGTGCTCCTGCGCCGCAAGTACAACGTGGAACCCGGCGAGTTCGTGACCCGCCCGGGCGACGTTATACGACCCGACGAAACCTTCGACGCGTTCCTGCTCATCGGCAACCGCGCCCTGCGTCGTCGCCGGGGCGCTCGCGGTTTCGCCCACCGCTTCGACCTTGGCACCGAGTGGACCCAGTGGACCAGCCTGCCCTTCGTATTCAGCCAGTGGGTGATGCGAAAGGACATGGACTCCCGCGATAAGTCCATCCTGGAAGACGCGCTGTACGTGGGCCTGGAGGAAGGCGTGGACGGCCTGTATCACCTCAACGAGCCCAGGGACGACCTGCTCATGCTCCCGCGGGACGTCGTGGAGTACGTCCAGGGCATCCGTTACTACGTGGGCAGGTCCGAGCAGCAGGCCATCGCGCGCTTCCGCGAATACCTGCAGGAGTTGGAGCAATGACAACGCCCGTTCCCGGCAGGCGCGCGCCATCCCTGTGGGGGCAGGACTGAGTAGGGGCAGGACTGAGTAGGAGCAGGACTGAAACCCGCCCCTGTGCAAAGCCTCCAACCGTGTGAACATGGTCAAGGTAACTGATCTGTCCGGCGCGGCCACCGGACGAACCCGCTACATCTGCGACTACTCGCCTCCCCGCTCGGGCCGTCCCGAAGACCTGCCCGCGCCGCCCGACAACGTCCGGTTCGTATCGGCAGCCTACAATCCCGGCCGCGCCGTGCGGGTCAACTCCGTGGCCACGGCTGTCGTCCTCCGCGACCGCTACAACGCGGACCCCATCTTCACCCTGGCCACCCGCGACATGAACCGTCTGGCGTTGGAGTCTATGCTCCTTGGAGCGCAGGCCCTCGCGTTGGAAAATGTCATCGTGGTGGCCGGCGACCCCTTCGGCCCGCAGGATTCGGC
Source organism: Dehalococcoidia bacterium (assembly GCA_022823105.1). GTDB lineage: Bacteria > Chloroflexota > Dehalococcoidia > Lucifugimonadales > UBA3495 > Bin87. The sequence continues at coordinate 2,614 of JAJDXU010000419.1, read as the reverse complement.
GTCGTCCGTCAATGACTACCGGGCCACCGACCTCATAGCAGCCGTAGCCAATCTGAATCAGGGCGTCGACTATCGGGGCCGCACCCTGCGCGCGCCCACCGATTTCTGCATCGGCGCCACCGTGGATCTGGAGCGTGGCATCGACCGTGAGGCGAGCCTCGCCGTGCGCAAGGTTGAATCCGGCGCCCACTTCCTGATCACTCAACCAGTGTTCGACCCTGCGGACGTGGAACGGTTCTCCAACGCCTGCGCCCGCATCGCCGGCGGCCCGCTTGACACGCCCGTTTTCTACGGCGTCGGTCTCATGGAACCGGACGGCGTATCCTTCGCCGCCGTACCCCGGTGGGTGTCGGATGACCTGGAGAGAGGTCGCTCCGGCGTCGATATCGCCCTCCAGGTGTGGGCAGAGTTGCGGCCGGCCGGCGTCGTGGATTGCTACGTCGTGCCTCCCATCCGGCGCAGCGGGGCCAGGAACTACGCCGCCGCCCGCGAATTCGTCGAACGCGCCGCCGACCTGTAGCCAGGCCTCCGTTAATCGCCGCGCCCGGGTTTCGCCGGCGCTTCGTGTCCGCCCGTCGCCACAGTGCTGGTATGCTTGCGGTGCATGAGCGGAGATACGGTAGTGAGGTGGCGCGCGCAATGGCACAACCGGCCGTGGAACGGGACCAGGAGGGAGAAAAATGACCACACAGATCGACACTCCCGTGGAGGAAAGAATATCCGCCGTCCTGAAGCATCTGGGCATCGAACGGGCCCACTTCGCCTCTCGCAACCTGAACGATTGGTATGGCATGGCCGCCAGGTTCTCCGATGCGGTGGCTTCATTGACCCTGGTGTGTCCCCTGGGGTTCGACTCGGGGGTGCTGGCCACACTGGGCGAAAGGCTGCTGGTGTTCAACGCCGACCGTGGAGGCGCAACCGACACCATAAATCGCAACATGGCCGGGCTGCCGTCCGCGTCAATGGCTACCCTGGCCGACTATGCGTACGCAAACAACTACGCCGACATCGCCGCTGAGCGCGGCGGCGACCTGCCCGGACCCATCCTGGACTTTCTCGCCCGCATCGACGCGGGTGACGGCCCGGCGGCGATCTCTCCTCCATCCCAGGAAGGCGAAATTGACGGCGTCTTCTACAAGGTTGCGGGTTCCGGCCCGCCCCTGGTTCTCCTCCCCCTCGGCGCCGCTCCCGTACAGTGGACCCCGTCCTCGACGCGCTCAGCGCCCGGCATTGCGTGGTCACCCTCACCGGCCCTGCGTTGGGAATGGTGGCCAGCCTGGAATCCCGGGGCCGCACCCCCGGCTACCTCTCGGCTGTTGGAAGTCTCATCGCCGCTGCCGCAATACAGCCGGGCGAAAGCGTTCTCGAGGTCGGTTGCGGCACCGGCGTGTTGTGCCGTTGGCTGGCCCGGGAGACCGCCAACGCCAACCCCGTCTTCGGCGTGGACGTAAACACCTTCTTCCTGCGCGAAGCCGCGGAGATCGCCAGGCGCGACGGCATGGAAAACGTGGTCAGCTTCCGCGAGGGCAGCGCCGAGGATCTGCCTTTCGAAGACAACAGCATCGATGTCGTGTTCTCCAGCACCGTGATCCAAAGGGTCAACGCCGACCGCATGCTGCCCGAAATGGTGCGGGTCGCCAGGCCGGGCGGCAGGATCGCCGTCTTGAGCCACGCCCACGACATGAACCGGTGGGTCAACCTGCCCCTGCGTCAGGAACTGAAAACCAGGATAGAGTCGCCCCCGTGGGTCGATGACCCGGGCCATCCCGACGGCTGCGACGATTCCTCCCTCTACCGGCGTGTCGCCGCCCTGGGCTTGGAGAACACCAGGATGTTCCCCGTCATCAGCACCTTTTCCGAACCCGTCCGGCTCCGGTTCCTCCAGGGCGGCATCCTGCCCACCCTGTCGGCTGAGGAAGCGGAGGAGTGGCGCGCGGCGGTCGCACAGGCGGAGGCCGACGGCGCCTTCTTTATTTCAACGCCGTTCCACTGCGCGGTGGGCACGAAACCCTAGACCCCCGCAGAAACCCCATTACTCCAGTCCCACCCGCCGCAGCGTGTACGCGTCGCCGGCCATGATCTCATCAATCCTCGGCGGCAGGCCGCGAAAATCATCGGTCGCCGCCGAGATCAGTCGCCCCGTCAACGCCCCGCTTTCGCCCGACGCCAGCCAAACCGCCAGCTCGGCGCACTCATCTATGGACGCGCCGCCGCCCGACGTCACCCGGAGCCCCAGCTGGTGAATGAAATCTGCCCCCGCGTCGGCGGCCTGCACCGTCATGCGATCCCACATGCTGGTGTGCACCGAGCCCGGCCCCAGCGCATTCACCGTTATCCCCTTGCCGTCAAGTTCCTGCGCCAGCACCTCGGTGAGCCTCACCACCGCTGCCTTGCTCGAGCAGTAGGCCGACATATTGCTCCACGCGTTGGTCGCCCCCGCCCCCGACAGGTTTATGATCTTCCCGCCCCGCTGCTCCAGCATCACCGGGATGACGGCCCGACACACCAGGAACGTCCCCGTCAGGTTCACCGTGATGGTGTTCACCCAGTCGGCGATGTCGTTGCCCTGCAGCGGCCCCACGGGCCCCGAGATTCCGGCGTTGTTCACCAGCAC
>JAJDXU010000329.1 GCA_022823105.1 Dehalococcoidia bacterium | reverse complement strand
CTCGGCGGCCATCTGGCGGAGCAGGTATTTTTGGACCTTGCCGCTGGAGGTCATGGGGTAGTCATCCATGACGACGAGATGGCGCGGTATTTTGAAGCTGGCCATTTTGCCCCGGCAGAAGCCGTCCAGGTCCGCGTCGCTGATGGCCTGACCCGGTTCGACGACCACGCAGGCGCAGGCGACCTCGGTCAGGCGCGGATCCGGCACGCCGATCACCTGCACCTTGTTGACCGCCGGGTGCTCCAGCAGGAAAGCCTCGACCTCGGTGGGATCGACGTTCTCGCCGCCCACCTTGAGCATATCCTTGTAGCGGCCCAGGAAGCGGACGCTGCCGTCGTCGCGGATGGTGGCGACGTCACCGGTGTGGAACCAGCCGTCGCCGTCAATCGCCTCGGCGGTGGCCTCGGGACGCTTGTAGTAGCCCTGCATGGTGGCGTAGCCGCGCACGCACAATTCGCCCATGGTGGACGGGGGCAGGACGCCGCCGGTGTCGGGGTCGATTACCTTGAACTCGTAGCCCGGCAGCGGGTGTCCGCTCTCCACGCAGCGGTCGTCGGTGGGGGCGTCCAGGAAGGTGCGGGTCGCGCCGACGCCGACCTCGGTCATTCCCCACGCCGACAACGTGGGACAGAACTTTTCCTGGGCCAGGCGGGCGACGGGTTCGCTGCTGGCCATTCCCACGGCGAGGAGGATGGTGCGCAGGCTGCTGCGGTCGGTGTTGTCCACGTCGGGGTGATGGCAGAGGTCGTAGAAATGGGCGTCGAAGCCGTCCATCACCGTGGCCTGCTCGGACTCGATGAGGCGGAGCGTCTCGCCGGCGTCGAACATGGTGGTGAGGACGACACGGGCTCCGGTAACCCACGACATCAACGGGCCTTCGTAGAGGCCGAAGCAATGGAACAACGGCAGGTACATCAGGATCACGTCGCGGGAGGACATGCCCATACGGTTGGCGGCGTCGGTGATGGTGCGGATGGGGTTGTGGCAGTGCATCACGCCCTTGGGGAAGCCGGTGGTGCCGGACGTGTACATCAGCAGGAAGGTGTCGTCGGGGCTGACGGCGGCCTCGCGTTGGGCCAGTTCGCGGGTGGGCACCTCGTCTGCGCCGGCGACCAATGCGTCCCAGGCGATGGCGCCGGCGGGCCGCTCGTCGCCCACTATGATGACGTTGCGGAGTGCAGGAAAGGCGGCGGGCCGCAGCGACGTGGGGTCGCCGGAATCGATTTCGGGCGCGACCTCGCGCACCATATCCAGGTAGTTCACCGGACCGGAGCGGTCCATGAGGATGAGGGCGGCTGAATCGGAGTGGTTGACCAGGTACTCCATGTCGCCGGTGCGGAAGCGGGTGTTGATGGGCACCAGGATAGCCCCGATCTTGGCAACCGCTCCGAACAGGAAGAGCCACTCCGATCGGTTGGGCATCCAGATGGACACCTTATCTCCCGGCTGGATCCCAAGGTTGATCAGCGCGCGGGCGACGCGGTCGACCTCGCCGCGGAACTCGTCGAAACTCCAGCGTAGGCCCTCGTACATCAGCGCCTCGCGAGGGCCGAAACGTTCGGCGGCCTGGTTCAGCAGGTCGCCAAGGGTCTGCTTGTCAAACCAGTCGGGCATGGGACTATTCCTCTTCTGATCATTACCGAAACAAGCGGCGTTGCGAATCATGACATTGGGTTGGACTTGTTGTCGGTTTGTCGCTGGACGTACTCCCGGAGCACTTGATTGATGCCAGTCTGACAATCAATTTCGGTTTTGGCATTGGACTTGAACCAGGCGATTATGTCGGAGTCCAGGTCGAGAGTGATCTGCTGTTTCGTCAGCCCGTAAATCACCCCGCGTTTGGCGTCAGACCAGTCGGTGACTTCCGGTATGTCGCTGGTGTCAATCTCGTCGTCCGGCATTGCGCCCAAGGCGGCGAGTTCGGCTTTCTGTTGGTCGGTCATATCAAAAATACCCCTCCTCGTAGACGCGTCTTTCAATCCTGGTCGCTCTCCGAGCGCTGATGATGCGTCCAGCCTGTTGGCCCGAATCGAGGTTCGGTAGAGTATGGACTACCAGCAGAGTGACTGTATTTACGGTCCCTACGGTCTGCCAGCGCGATTCGTAAGGGTAAGGGTCAGGCCGCGTCAAAGCAAGCGGGTCGTCAAAGACCAGGGCAATCGGGTCTTGCGGTGATCGGCATGATCACCGGACTCGAACATTGCTGGCGTTGATATTGTCTGTTGGCGGCGGCCTTCCAGATACTCCGATTCAGTCCGATTTGGTTCCAATTCGGCGAACACAAGCCTCACCGACGTATGTTTTGACGGTCGAGATCGGCTGTAGCATGTGGTCTGGCTCGGCATGATCGCGCAGGCCAATTCAGGCGGGCTTGCCCTGGGGGCGCGAGCAGGGCCTTTCAATTACCGGTGCAAGCCGGGTTGAGGGCGTGGCTAGCGCGCGGGGGCGGGAAGGTCCCAGCGGAAAAAGTCGCGGTAGCGGTCGTGGCTGGCCCAGGGCAGGAGGTTGAATACGATGGCCTCGTACTCGGGAACGTCGCCCCGTAGCCGGATGTCCTTGAGGTAGCGGCCCAGGTCGGCGTAGGTGGGGAGGAGGAAGCCGGCATTGGCGATGCGCCTGATGACGTCGGCGGGTTCCGGGGGTTCTGAGGGGTCCCATTCGTCGGAGACGGATTCGGCGAT
>JAJDXU010000433.1 GCA_022823105.1 Dehalococcoidia bacterium | reverse complement strand
ACTCCAGGCCCGTTGCATAGCCCCTCCGAGCCCCCCTCGGAAAAGTGTTCACTATTCTTCAATGGAGCTTACGAAAGCCAACTGGAAACCGCCTCACATCCGTTACCGCCACCTTCGCCACATTACCGAACTCAGCACCCGCCGCATCCGGTGCAGCATTGCCTGGCAGCTCAGCTTGCCCTTGATTATCGTCCAGCGCCGCCCGCATCCGCCGGGTGAGCGCCGCTCCCGGGCTGACCATGAGAGTCCGGTGGTCCGCATCCAGGTCAGCCGTTGGCCTGGTTAACGCATTGTCGCCCACCAGGTCGTCCAGGAGCGCCCACAGCCGCAGGCGGTGCAGGTCGTCGATACTGCGGCTCTTCTCCATGCCCGGCTGCCCGGCGTTCATCCCCGGCGCCGCCTCTGAGTCCAGTTGCAAAAATGCAACTTTCCAACGGGGCCGATGCAAATGCTGAGCGGTCCGGGCAGTTGCAAAAATGCAATTTTCAGCTACGGCCAATGCAACCAGATGTTGGAACGGGGACTTACGAAAACTGTTAACCGGAAAACTCCGGTAGAGGGCCGGTTTCCCCCGATTTCAGCTACGAACTGCCCCGACTTGCACTTCTGCGACCGGCGTCAATTCCCTGTACACCCCGGCGACATCCCGCAGGAGGTCTCCGGCGCGAGGCCCTGCGCGCCCCCGCACGAGTGCGGGTCCCTGCGGGAGGTTATGCGGAGGGTCAGGTTGCTCCACACTGTCCGCTGGCGGCGTTGGCGAAGGCGCCGAAGGCCCAGGCCAAGGGGAGGTGAACGACTTGACCCGGACACTAAAGACCCTGCCCGACCCGGCGGCCCAGCGGCAGCAGCTCGCGCCCCGTTGCCGTCATCTCGCCGCCGCGTACAAAAATGTACGTTTCACCTTGGGCTTTTGCACACTCCCGCCAATTTGCCGGGGTACAAAAATGTACGTTTCAGCTACGGGACTTGCACACCCCCACCGGAACCAGCCCGCAAGTCAAAGCGTTCACAATTCACCTCCGGTAGGGGGCCGGTTTCCCTCGATTCAAGGCTGTTTCAGCTTTGGAACGGCCCTGAAAGGGGCGGGGGTACAAAAATGTACGCAAGTCCCAATTCCTGTACACCCCAATGACATCACGGGGGATGCCGTCGGCGTCAGGGCCTGGAAGACCCTTCACGAAAGAAGGCCCCTATGGGACCGGTCCTAAAAGACCCTTCACGGATGAAGTGCCCCACGGGCGGTTACGCCGGGGGCCTGGATTGTTCACACTCTCAGACGGCGTTGGCGAAGGGGCCGGCCGCCAAAACCACGGAAAGAGGCGAACGACTTGACCCGGACACTCAATCCCCATCCCGATCCGGCGGCCCATCGACAGCAGATCACTCCCGGTTGCCATCATCCCGCCTCCCCTGCGTCCACCGGCAGAATTGCCGATTTCCAGCGGGAGCGATGTCGCTCCACCGGGATTCGGCCAGCGGCAAAAATGCCGCTCCCAGCTACGGCGGATGCCACTACGGCCCGGAAAATACCCGCGAGTCCAGGTGTTCACTCCCCGGACCCTGTGGAGGGAATCTCCCGCAATTTCAGCTACGAGACAGCTACGAAAATACCCGACCGGCAAAAGTGTCGCTGGCGTCAAGTCCCTGTACACCCCAAGGCCATCGCGCAAGGGGTCTCCAACACCGGGGCCTGTAGGCCCCCTCTTATGAACGCCCTCACAGGCGGTTATGCCGGGGATTTCGATGGTTCAAACTCCCTTGCGGCGATGGCGACGACGCCGATGACCCAAACCGATACGAGGTGAACGACATGATCCTGAAACTCGACCCCAGGCGCGACACGGAGACCCCATCACACACGCACAACGAGAGGATATGCGAAACGACACCGGAAGAAACAAGCCAGAGCGTCCCTCCGGGAGCAATCCGGAAACCGGGACCGCGGGCAGAAAGACACCCAGGGGAACATCCCCGCAGCACACCGATGTCCAGCGGGAGACGATGCAGGCGGGGCTGCGCCTCCTGGCCAGGATCATCGCCCGCGCCCACCTGCGGCGGCAGGCGGAGCCGGCCGATGCGGAGCCACCACCGAAACCGGGGACTGGCGGGTGAGCACCTGGCGGAACTGTCAATTACGGGTTAGCGTTGACCCACCCTGCTTAATCGCTCAGCGATTTTGTCAGTTAGCGTTCTGTTCTCCGGGCCCTTCCGCCGGTGGGGAGAGGAGCTGTTGGGAGGGGACCAATCCCGCCTGCCGCTTTTCCCTGAGCCGTGGGAAAGGCTGCCATTGACGCGACTGGTCAGGGAGCCACTTTTCCGGTAAAGCGGCTCCCGGGGTTTCCTGTAGGGAGGCCACAAACAAAGGTAAATGACAGGGGTTTTCGACTGTCTTAACCCTGTCTGACACCAAAAGGCCTCCGGCTTGCATTTTGTTGCAGAAAACGGAAGATTCCAGCGAGGGACGCCGGCCCCGCCCACGACGCAGGAATAGCCGCTGGCACGTATGACATATCAAGGTTCAACCATAATTGACCCGTGCTGGCGCGAAGGGTTGTTCCGAGTTGCCAGGACTGCCACGAGGAGAACGAACGTGAGGATGTTGGTCAGGGCGGCAGCCTGATTAGATTTACACAGCTATTCGCTTAACGTAACCTCGCGTATTTGTAATCTCTCGTTCGCCGTCCAACAGACACATACGCGGCCCGGACGGTTGTGTGGTAGCATCATCTGGCTGCTACAGGGCAGGGTCCGTTTTCTGCTTCAAACCGTTCTCCCCAGCTCAAAGGGGCGACAGACTGCCTTCCCTGCAGATTTGCGCACCGCACAAGAGGTTCATGTCTAGCCTTGACCAAATCAGGAGCACCAGATGGGGAAACTTCGCGCGTCCAGCCTTTCGCTGATTGTGATCGCTGCTTTGCTTCTGGCGTTGGCGGCCACTTTCGGTTTCGGCATCGCCAACTCGCAGTCGCCCGGAGGAATATATGACACCGATGGCGACGGACTTATCGAGATCGAGTTTCTGGAGCAACTGAACGCCGTCCGTTACGACCTGGACGGCAATGGCATAGCGGACGATGCCGATACCGCGGAATACGAGACCGCGTTTCCCGTGGTCGGGTCGCAAGAGGTCTGCGGCGATGGCTGCAGGGGCTACGAACTTACCCGCTCACTGGACTTTCGGGAGTCCGGGAGCTACTCCGGCGGTGAAATCAGAATAGCCTGGACGGCCAACAGAGGATGGCAACCGCTTGGTTCCGGTGATGGTATCCGCCGGTACTACGGAGGCGACGGTTTCGACGCCGTTTTCGAGGGCAACGGATACACCATATCAAACCTGTACATCTACCGCGTTTCCGACCAATCCAGCGTGGGACTGTTCGAGGGTATCGGGAGATCGGGTTCCGTCAGCGGGTTGGGTATAATCGATGCGGACGTGTCCGGTCAGAATGAGGTAGGGGTGCTGGCCGGAGTAAATGGTGGCGCTGTGGCCGACAGCTATGCCACAGGAAGCGTGTCTGGCGATAGTTACGTGGGGGGATTGGTTGGGGTCAATGCCGGCGAGGTATCACGGGTCACGGATGACCGGTATGCCGAAATCAGCGGCAGCTACGCTGAAGTCAGCGTGCAGGGGAATGGCGAACTGGGAGGTCTCGTCGGGGAAAACGAGGGCGCCATCAGCAGCAGCTACGCTACGGGGGACGTATCCGCTACCGGCAGCGGTTCCAGTGCCGCTCACGATGGTGCTGGCGGATTGGTCGGGTCAAATGGGGGCGCCATTACCAACAGCTATGCCACCGGCGACGTCTTTAGCAACGCTGAACGTAGAGTCGGCGGGCTTGCCGGGGGAAATGGCGGGACCATTACCGCCAGCTTCGCCACAGGAACGGTGGCGGTAGATATAGTGGGTCAGGGCCGGTACTGGGACCTGTACGCTGGCGGGTTGACCGCAAGAAACCGTGGCGTGATCATTGCAAGCTATGCCACCGGCGCCGTAAAGGTCAGCGTGACCGGCGATGCGCAAGGAGCCTTTGTGGCCGGAGGCCTGGCTGGCGGGAATGGTGGTAACGTCATCGCCAGCTACGCTACGGGCGACATATTGGTGGATGTGCCCGATGGGGTGGAGCATCTATATGTTGGTGGCCTGATTGGGTTCAATGACGACGACGGCGTCGTCTTGTTCTGCTTCTGGGATGTTCAAACTTCTGGTCAGACAATCGGGATCGGAGAGGGCGGACTGGCCGGCGTACAGGGTATGAGCACCGCCGATTTGCAGATGCCTACCGGCTACACAGGCATATACGGCAATTGGAACGCGGACCTGGACAATGCCGACGGGGATGACAATCCCACGACCGGGCGCGATGACTTCTGGGACTTTGGCACAGTAAGCCAATATCCTGCCCTGAGAGCCGAAATCGATGGAGACGGTGTCGCCACATGGGAAGAGTTTGGCCCCCAAGATAGGCCCTTGCCCGCTCTTCCGACTGCCACGCCAACACCGCAGTCCGCCGCCGAAGTTACTCCAACTCTTGGGCCAATGCGCACTATCCCGCCCACTGCCACTCCCGCCGGATTCATCTCTTTAAGCGGTGGTGGAGAACACGCCTGTGGCCTGTTGTACGATAGCACCATCACCTGCTGGGGTGAAAACGGGCAAGGGCAAGCGTCCCCGCCATCTGGCAAATTCACCGCCCTGGTGAGTGGCAACAGCTATACCTGCGGCCTGCGAACGGATGGAGTCGTCGTCTGCTGGGGCAGTATCTCCGGAGTGTTCAGCGGACCACAATGATGAACATCCCGATCTCGCCAACGAAGGATTGTGCGGAGGGAACGTAAACGTAGGGCTGCGGGGCAACTGCCATTGTTGGTCTCACCACCAGGGTCAATTCGTAAACATCTGGAATCGTCGGGCCAGGGTATGCGCTCGTGGAAATGGCCGACGGGACGGAGGGTCTGGACGTGATCACCGCCAACGCCGGGGCCCTGGCGGAGCACGGCGTCCTGAGCGAGGCGTGGATACTGCCGCCGCCGCACTCCCTGGACCGGCAGCCGCTGGCCGGATTGTACTGAGTTCCCAAAATACAACTTTCCTGCGCCGGGGATTACCGATAGCAACTGTCTTGGAAGTCAAGAGGAAGGAGCTGCTTGAGTGCTCAAATCGCACCAGGGAGAGTCATGCTTGACCATGGAGTTGAGGATTACGAGCAGCTTGCGCATGCAGGCTGTAAGAGCCAGCTTCTTGGGCTTCCCCGCAGCCAACAGCCGCTGATAGAAGTCCCGGATGACCGGGTTATACTGACTGGCCACCACCGCCCCCATGTACAGGACGGCCCGCACCCGAGCGCGACCGCCCCAGACGGTCCGTTTGCCTCTCAATCGGCCGCTGTCCCGGTTGAATGGGGCCACGCCCACCAGGGCAGCGATCTGGCGACGACTCAGCGTGCCCAGTTCCGGCACGTAAGCCAGCAGAGTGAGGGAGATCTGCTCTCCCACGCCTGGAACGGTGCGCAGGAGGTCATCCTTCTCCCGCCATATGGGACTCTGGCGAAGTGTCTGCCGCAGCCCTTCGTCCAAGTCCTTCAGTTCCTGCTCCAGCCAGGCGATGTGGGCCTCCACGCGAGGTCGGACGGCGTTGATGGCCGTCCTCAGTCGGTTCTTCTCCGAGACCAGCATGGCCATTACCTGGTGTCTGCGGGCCACCAGGGAGGCGAGGACCTGGGTTTCGGCATCCTTCAGAGGGCGCACGTCTGGCCGAACGGCGTCGGCGAAGTGCGCCAGGACGGCTGCATCCAGGCTATCGGTCTTGGCCAGTATACCGGTGGCCTTGGCGAAGTCTCGAACCTGCCTGGGGTTGACGATCACCACGGGCAGCGCCTCGGTTGCCAGGGCTACCACCAGCGGCAACTCCAAGCCACCGGTGGCCTCCAGCAGCACCATGACCGGTTCAAGGGTATTCAACCGGGAGACCAGTTCCTGGACCCCAGGCTCGTCATAGGAGATGGTCCATCGCTTTCCTGTCGGTCGGACCGCAACATCCACCTGATCCTTCGCTACATCAATGCCTCCGTAGATCGCTTCCCGTTCCATCTGTACCTCCTTTGCGAAGTATGTGAAGCCCTGTCCCTTCCTTGCATGATGCGGGCTCAATTGGCCCAGGCAA
>JAJDXU010000462.1 GCA_022823105.1 Dehalococcoidia bacterium | reverse complement strand
CGCCGGCGCTGCACATCGGCGGATGGCACGATATATTCCTGCTGGGAACGTTGCGCAACTTTGCGGGGATGCGCTCACAAGCGGAGGATGCCGCGGCGCGGGACGGCCAACGCTTGATCGTGGGCCCGTGGCATCATGGGCCGTTCGGCGAAATATCCGGCGAGTTTTTCTTCGGGCTGGGAGCGGCCGGCGCGGCCATCGACACCGACGCGATCCAGTTGCGCTGGTTTGACCACTGGTTGAAAGACGAGCAGAACGGCGCCAACGAAGAGTCGCCGGTCCGGATATTCGTGATGGGCAAAAACGAGTGGCGGAACGAACGGGAATGGCCACTGGCCCGCACGGAATACACCGACTACTACCTGCGCTCCGGCGGCCGGGCCAACACTGCTTCGGGAGATGGGGCGTTGTCCACCGACAGTCCGGGCCACGAGCCCTCCGACGTGTTCGTGTACGATCCCCGGGATCCGGTTCCCACACGAGGCGGGGCGCTGTGCTGCGGCGCGTCGTTCGTGCCGGGGGGCGCCTACGATCAGCAGGAAGTGGAGCTGCGCAATGATGTCCTCTGCTACACCACACCGCCGTTGGGCTCGGATGTGGAGGTGACGGGGCCCCTGGCCGTTACTCTTTACGCTTCCACGAGCGGTGAAGATACGGACTTCACGGCCAAGCTGGTGGACGTGGAGCCCTGCGGGGCGGCGAGGAGCCTGGTCGACGGGATAATCCGGGCACGCTACAGGCAGGGGACGGATGAGCCCCGTCCAATCACGCCGGGGGCGGTCGAGGAGTACACGATCGACCTGGTGGCAACCAGCAATGTTTTCAAGGCAGGGCACCGCATCCGGCTGGAGATCAGCAGCAGCAACTTTCCCCGCTTCGATCGCAACTTCAACACCGCAGACGATCCGTGGGAGGCGACCCGAGCAGTCCCGGCCCTGCAAACCATTTTCCACAATGAGGAATTTCCGTCGCGGATCCGGCTGCCTATCATTCCGGCGTGAGGGGAAATGGCGCGCTACGGATGTTTGGTTATCGGCGTGATACTCGCGACCGCGATTCTGATCGGCATCGTTTACCTCTGGTCGGGATGGCTGAACCGCCCGGTCGGCCATTCGGCCGCTCCGGAGATGATCTTGCCACGAGTGGATTGACCCTGCCAATGGTCAGCTGAGCATAGGCGCTCATCTGGAATCAAGGATGGGAGCGTTGACTAGATTCGTTGGTAGTGCTACATTCGACGTACAACAGAATGCCTGACGCGAAATCTGGCGGGAGCTTGGGCAAACCGGGCTGAGAGGGCGACCAAATTCGTCGCCGACCGTCTGTACCTGACTCGGATAATGCCGGCGTAGGAACAGTAGGTAGCACTCATGATTTGCCGCCGGGTTTCCGCCTGGCGGCAACGCATTTATGGGCTGTGTCGATGGCCCTAAACACTAAACCAGGAGAGTAGCAGCCATGGCCGATGAGCTGGTGATAGGCGGCGTAACGTTCAATTCCCGGCTGATAGTTGGGACGGGTCGGCATCGCAGCATGCAGGAAATGGTCGATTCGCTGGAGGCGTCGGGCACCGAGATGGTTACGGTTGCGATACGGCGATTGGACCTGGACAATCCCGAGCAGAATATCTTGGAACACATAAATCTCGACAAGTACCGTATCCTGCCGAACACGGCGGGCTGCAGGACTGTCGAGGAAGCGCTGTTCGTGGCCCGTTTGGGTCGGGAAGTCGCGCAAACGGATTTCGTCAAGCTCGAGGTGATCCCCGACGCCAAATACCTGTTTCCCGATCCCAACGGAACGCTGGAAGCGGCGCGGCAGTTGGTGGAGGATGGGTTCAAGGTCCTGCCGTATATCCACGCCGACCCGGTACTGGCCAAGAACCTGGAGGAGGTGGGGTGCGTGACGGTAATGCCCCTCGGTTCTGCGATTGGCTCGGGGCAAGGGATCCACACGGCCGAAGAGGTCCGGATCATCCTTGAAAACGCCACGGTGCCTGTGGTGGTGGACGCTGGACTGGCAGTCCCGTCGGACGCGTCCAAAGCCCTGGAGATGGGCGCCGACGCGGTGCTGGTAAACACCGCCATAGCCCAGGCTGAGGATCCTGCCCTGATGGCCGACGCTTTCAAAAAGGGCGTAGAAGCCGGACGACAGGCGTACCTCGCGGGGCGTATTCCCGTTCGCACGCAAGCGATCGCAAGCAGCCCCCCGACGGACGTACCGGAACCCGCGGCGGCGAACTAGCCGGGGCGAGAACCTTTCAAATTGCCGAGCCAACACCCAACGCTGCCTTCCCCCTGCCTGTGCCTGGTCACTGATCCAGGCGTTTGCGGCCGGGATGAGTTGGCGGGCCGCGTAGCTGCGGGCGTCAACGGCGGAGTGGATGTTGTCCAACTCCGGGACAAGGAGTTACCCGGCGGCGAGTTGCTGGAACTGGCGAGGGAACTCGAAAAGGCGGTACGGGGCAGAGCATTGTTGCTGGTGAACGAACGCGTTGACGTTGCGGTGGCGTCCGGGGCTGACGGAGTGCAGTTGGGCGAAGCGGGCCTACCGACGGAGGCGTCGCGCCGGATGTTGGGCGATGGAGCGCTGATCGGCCGATCGGTCCATTCGGTTGATGGAGCGCACGCGGCCGTCCGGAGTGGAGCGGACTTTCTGCTGGTGGGAACGATGTTCGCAACGCGATCGCACCCGGGCGAGGAACCATCGGGGCCCGGCCTGCTGCGGCGAATCAGGGACGCCGGCATCACGATACCGATGCTGGGAATCGGCGGCATCACCGAGGGGAATGCCGCGCAGGTACTGGACGCCGGGGCAGATGGCGTTGCGGTGATTACTGCTATCCTTGCGGACGCTGATCCTTGCGCGGCTGCCCAGCGTCTTAAGTCGGCAATGATCGCGGGTGCAGCCGAAAATGCCACAATAGATCGGGCGCAATTGACTGCGACCCCGGGTATGACAGGAGGTGCAACGCCACCATGATCACGTTGAAGGTGAACGGCAAGCCTCGCGAAGTGGATGAAGGCCTGGACTTGCAGTCCTACCTCGCAACCATAGACGTGAATATGAAATTCATTGCGGTGGGATATAACGGTCAGGTCATTCGGAAAGAGGATTTCGCGGCCGTTAAGCTCAATCCCGGCGACGCCCTGGAGATCGTACGTCCGGTGGGCGGCGGCTAGCCCAATGCCGCACGATGAGGACGAGGCTGACGTTGGCCTGGACCAACTGTTGGCTACAGTGGCCAATGCCCATCCTGACCGGGTAGAGGGCTGGATTCGGGATGAGCCGGGACATTGGGGGTTTTTCGCGGGGCAGGCGGTGCTGGCCGTGCGGGAGCTGATCGGGAGACGGCTGGAGGAACCGGAGCGCCGTTTCGTGTGGCACCGAATGTGGCAGGTACTCCAGCATCGGCGTCTGCAATCTATGGGGATGATCGAGGAATAAGAGCCGGCGCGTATGGCGGCGACCGCACACGGATTCGCTCAAACGCAAAAGCCGGGACGAACAAAGTCCCGGCTTTTTGTTGGCCTGAGTACCGGCCACCGGCAGGTCAGTTAGAAATCCTGCGATAAGCCATTAACCGATTACAGCTATGGATTCAATCTCCACGACGTAGGCAGGATTCGCCAACTCGCTGACGACCAGCAGGGTGCTGGTGGGCGGGTTGGACGGGAACAGTTCTCCGCGAACCCTTCGCACCGCCGCACCATGTTCGATGCCGGTCACGTAGGTGGTGGTTTTGACGATGTCGTCCAGACTGCCGCCGGCGGCCTGTACAGCAACGCCGATATTGCGCCAAATCTGTCGGGTCTGGGCTTCAGCATCGCCCTCGCCGACGACGTTGCCGTTCTCATCCTGGGCTACCATGCCCGCGATATAGACGGTGTTGCCGGCCTTGACCACTGCGGTAAAGCCCGAGGGCGAGGGGTCGGCGATTCCGCCGGGGTTCATGTAGGTTACGTCTGGCATTGTTGTCCTCCGAAGGTTGGATTGGCGTGATTATACTGCCGAAGGCGCGGGGACGGACGGGTCGGCAGCCGTGGCGCGGGGCGGGAGTTTCGGCGCCCTGGCCAGGAAAATGAGCATCCCGGCGCCGGCGTACATGGCCATCAACACGATAAAGACCACCGAGTAGCTGTGGGTGAAAGTGAGCAGGTAACTGCCAAACAGAGGGCCAATCCCCAAGGCCGTGGTTTGCAGCGGCCCCAGCGAACCCATTATTGCTCCGAAGGAACCCCGACCGAAGTATTGGGCCAGCAGCATGTGTTCCAGCGTGCCGACGGTGTTGGAGAAGAACCCCCACAGGATGGCGAACAAGTAGGCGGTCCACACGGAGTTGACTCCAGTGATCAGGAAAATCCCCGTCGCCACGGCGCCGGCGATGGTGATTACCATGCAGTATCGGGGGCCGAGTTTGTCAGCCAGGTATCCCCACACGAGGGTCGTCATTGCCAGCACCGCGCCCAGACTGCCGACGCCCACCGCCTGAGGATTGGACAGGCCCGGGCCGGATTGGCTGACCAGGTAGGGCACCAGGATATAACCCGATCCGGCCGACGCGATGACGGCCAGAACAGCGGTGCCCGCGATGCACCAGTAAGCGCGGGTCCGCATGGCCTCCCGCGCCGTCCAACTGAACTCGGGTTCCAGCCCCTGGGCGGCCCTGGCCCGGCCGCCGCCGGACCGCGCCGCAGTTGCCGCGCCCCGCCTGGGACTGGCGCCGTCGGGCAGCATGCCGATTTCCTCGGGCGTGCGGCGCATGATGACCAGCACCGGAACCGCCAGCAACAGCAGAAACACACCGACGTATCCATAAGCCGCCCGCCAGCTCTGGTTCAGCGCTATCAGCGAGATTATCTGTATGTTGATGGCGCCGCCCACCGGCCGGGCCATGCCGGAGATGGATATGGTGATGTTGCGCCAGCGACGAAAGAAATTAACGGTGGCAACGCGAGGGACCACTCCGATCAGGAAAGGATTGCTGATGGATCGCGCGATGACATAGGGAATAATGAACTGCCACAGAGAATTATTGGCGGTGGTGGATATGACCAGCAAGCAGGTTCCGACGATGAGCAGGCCCAAGGTGGTCAGGACGCGTGGGCCGTACCGATCGGCGGCGTATCCCGCCAGAGGAGCGAGCAACCCGGAAACCCAAGTCCCGGCCGTCACCGCGATGGCGATCCGCTCGATGCTCCAGCCGGTGTCCTGGGAGATGTAGACCTGGATGGTCCCCATCACCACCTGCGAGACGCTGGCGCCGCCCGCGCTGGAAAGGCAACCCATCGTAAGCACCAGCCATCCGTAGAAAAACGGAGTCGGCGGGTGCCAGGCAAGTATCCTTCTGAGCAAAGAGTCTTTCAGAGAGGTCCTCTTTTCAAGGGACATTGCATGATTTTAGGGCCCGCGTTTTATCACGCAATGCACCAGTGCGCCCGTGACTATACTCGCATCACGGCTTCAGGTAAAACCCCGCCCTCTGCCTGTAATATTCCAGACTTGCCGACCCGTTTCCACATTCAGTCTGTCGTTCCAGCTCCGCATCAGGTACGGGGCAGGCTTTGAGCGGGAAAATAGAAAACCCTCGCCTTATTCACGGATGCCTATCGGCAGGCCACCTGGATACGGGCATCCGCCTATGGCGGACATCTCCGAGTTTCGCCGGTACAACGATTTGGGTTCCTGACGGTCACCTCGAGTT
>JAJDXU010000454.1 GCA_022823105.1 Dehalococcoidia bacterium | reverse complement strand
CCTCCGGCGCCGGTGTGCATGAGTACCAACCACTGCGCCGAGGAGGTGGTGGAAGCGGTGTTCAAGGCATTGGCCCCGGCCATACCCGGCTCCGTCTCCGCCGGGTTCTCCCGGCGCCTGCGCTATGCCATCACCGGCATGGACCCGCGTACGGGCCGCAGGTTCATCTGGCACTTCTTCCTGGCCCGGGGCGGCGGCGGCGCCTCCCACGGATACGACGGCTGGCCCAACGTGGGCGAGATAAACGTGGCCGGCGGGATTCGCTCGCCCAGCATTGAGGTTACGGAAGAGCGCTTCCCCCTGTTCGTCCTCCGCCACGAACTGCGTCCCGACTCAGGCGGTGAGGGACAGTGGCGCGGCGGCCTGGGCGCGGTCTGCGACCTGGTGTACGAGGGCGACGGCCCGGCCCTGCTCAATACCGCCGGCGACGGAATAGTCGTCCCGCCCTTCGGCCTTTTCGGCGGTGATGACGGCCTGCCCCACTACTACAGGATTGTTTCCGATGGCGCGGACCGCGTTTTGGGCTCGAAGGAAACGGGGGTGGTGGTCAACCCCGGCGACCACATCGTCTGCCTCTCCTCGGGTGGCGGCGGTTACGGCCAGCAGCAGGCCAGAGACGCCCAGGCAAGACTTTGGGACCTGAAGAACGGTTACGTTACGGGGTAATCGGCTGCACCGGCAAACCGGTTCCCTGGCCCATAACATCGCGAAGGAAGCTGGAAAGCTCTCTGCAGTTACGGCAACAGGAGATGTGGAAGTGGCTGGGCCGGCATACTTCTACAGGGCTTCCAGGCATCCCGCGCCAGGAGCCATGATGCCAACCCCGCAGCGGGCGAGGAATGACCTGGCTTCGCTGGCCTGGCGGAATGGGGGAACCGGAAGGACTTGCCGGGCCGGTCGCTTTGCGCGGCTGGCCCGGCTGGCCCGGAACGTCGGGATGGATTGCCTCTATTGCGGGGTGGTTACCTGCGTGAGCGACAGGGTGTAGGCGCCGGTGTTGCCTTCGCTTTCGTAGGGCGTGCCCACCTCGACATAGTAGGTGCCCGGCTCGAATTCGTACTGCGCTGATGGAAGCGGTTGATTTACAGGATCCGGGGACTTGGCGAACAGGTTGCCCCGGTGGTCCCAGACGTATCGGATTCCCACGCCCGTGGGCTGGCCGCTGAGTTCAAGGGTGTAGGTTCCGGTGTCCGTGATTTGGAATTGGATGACGTCCCGGTCGTCCAGCATCTCGATGCCCACGCCGCCCCAGTAAGAATAGTTCAGGCCCAGGTCTTCCGGCGCCACGTCGGAATCGATGCGGGCGGTGATGGACTGGCCGGGCAGGAGAAGGACATCGGGTTCGGTCTTGAAGTCGTCCGCGTGGTCGTCAACGCGGATGGATATGGCGTAACCGCCCTTGCCGCCGCGGTCCTGCGCTCCGGCACCCACGGCGATGCGATAGGTTCCGCTCGTTAGGGGCGTGAAGAAGGCGCGAGCCCAATTCAGTGTGAAACCTCCCTGGTCGCGCTCGTCGAGAACCTGGGCGTCCAGGTCCTGGCCGTCGTAGATTTCGAGGATGCTGGGGTCCACCAGGTAGCCGGGAATCTGCCTGGGTTGCGTTTCGTCGGTATCCACCCCAGGCGGGACGTATTGGAGAGGGTGCTTGACCTCGATGATGTACTGCGTGCCGCCGTCGACGTCGACGGTGTACTCGTCCCGGCCGTTGTCGTCCCTGGTGAGGGCGCCGGTGAGGGTATGCTGCAGGCCCACCATCAGGTCGGGCGGCACCGGGTCGTCTTCGATGATGGTTGCCGGGTAGTGAAGTGCGCAGCTTAAATTGCAGTCGTTGCCTTCGGGGTCCACGAGGATGACATTGCTGGAAAGACCGGCCGTCCAGTCCAGCGCGAAGGAGAATGTTTCATCACCCTCGTACTTCGAATCATCCAGGATTGTGACGGGTAAGTCCACGCGGCCGACCCGTTGGCCGTTTTCCATCACGAAGTCGGCGTTGGATATCCCCACAGTTCTTGAAAAGCCGAGATAGTCTGCGGGACTGGCGGCAGTCCCGGAGGCTGTTGAAACGCTGACGAAAAAAGTGGGAACGAAGGGCAGGTTGGCCTCGGGGCGGGCAACCAGCTGGATTTTGACCTCGCCGGCGTCTTCTGGGAAGGCGTATGAAGGGCTGTCCAAGGACACCCGCACCGTCAGTGAGCCATCATAGGGATACACTCGCACCTTGGCGGTGGCAGCGCTGGTGTCGTAGCTGTCCACCATGGCCACGGTGGCGGTGAGGTCGCCGCTCTCGGTCACGGCGCTTGAGAAGTCGTTCGGGATGAGGTCCAGGCTTGCCCCGTCGTCGTCGGCATCGAATGTCACGTTCCATGAAGTAATTGACAGCCACGGCTGGGTCTGTTGAAGATTGACCGTTACCTCCAGGCTTTCGGAGAGATCGCCGGTGCGGGTGAGGCCGAAGTGCAGGAAGCCCCATCCCACCAGGTAACTGTCTTCGGGAGAGGAGATGGTGATGGTGGGTACCGGGTCGTTGTCGGTGATGGTTACGGTGTAGGGATCGGCGCACGTGGTGTTGCACCGGTTGCCCGCGGCATCCAGCACGGCGACTTCCTGAGAAGTACCGGGGGCAGGACTAATGTCCAAGTGGAAGGACTCGTCTCCCTCGTGTTTTTTGTCATCAATGATGGTCACGGATACCTTTTTGCTTGCCACCAGGGAGCCTTCAACGTCCTGGAATTCCGAGGAGAGGAACGGAATTTGTGACGAGATCGCGAGATAGTCGATTAGTGGATCACCAACTTCCCCCGCCGTGGCGCTTTGGTCCGCCGATACGACGGCAATAAAGAACCTAGGTACGTAGGGGAGGCCGGGGGCGGCCCTTGCCACCAGGACGACGGCGGCCTCCCCTACGTCCTCGTCGAAGGTGTACGCTGTTTTCTCAAGGGTCACCGTCACTGCCGGCCCCTCTTGGGAAAACACCTCCACCTGCGACCGGGCTCCGCTGGTGTCGTATCCGTCCACCGGAGCCAGGGTGGCGATCAATAGGCCGCTCTGCGTGACGGACGATGAGAAGTGGGATGCAGAAACCAAGTGGGCTGCCGTGTC
>JAJDXU010000389.1 GCA_022823105.1 Dehalococcoidia bacterium | reverse complement strand
CCCGTGATTCACCTCCCCGTTCCGCCGGACGCCGTTCCGCCTGAAGGCTCGGAAATCATGGCTCGCTACTGGGAGCAGGTCGATGTGCAGGTGCGCGCCGTCCAGAACGCCCTGGGCAGCGTCTCCCACGTGTATCACGAGAACACGCCAGAGGGCGGCGCGGATGGTCTGGGTTATCTGGAGGCCAGCGGGCAGGCCAGCCACTCCCTGGTCAAGCGCTTGATCGAAGCGGACGCCTCCCTGGAACCCGCCGAATCCATGGAAATAATGGCCGAAACCCTGGACCTCCAGCGCTGCCTCATGCAGCCCTTGATGAGCCAGTCCGTCGCATCACGCCTCCAGGAATGGTTCGCCGATGCCAACCGCCGCCGGTACGATTTCATATCCGAGACAATCGACACGTCCCTCGCCGAGGACGAAACCGGCCTGCTCCTCATTAACGAGCGTCATCAGGTTCAGTTCCCGTCCGACGTCGAGGTGATCTACATCGCGCCCCCGGCCCTGGACGAATTCCGCCGTTGGTTCCAGAACTGGACGGACCAACTCCAGCGCGAGATGGCGGAGCAAGCTGCCCGGGTTCCATCCGACGAACCCACCGAACCGGAACCAACGGCGTAGCCGTCCCACTCCCGGCATTGCCACCAATGTGGACCGTCACCGAAGCTGATTTGCCCTACATCGCCATTGGCGCCGGCATTCTCGGCACCGGCGGCGGGGGCAATCCCTACGTCGGCCAACTGCGCGCCCGCCAGGCCATTCGCCGCTGGGGACCCGTCACCGTCCTTGATCCCGAGGAACTGCCGGACGACGCCAGCGTTATCTGCGTCGGCGGCATCGGCGCCCCCACCGTCGGCGTCGAAAAGGTCCGCGATCTCCAGTCCTACCACGCCCTCCGCGCCATCGAGGACTTCGTCGGCGAAAAAGCGACCGCCCTGATCTCCAACGAGATCGGCGGCTCCAATTCGGTCGAACCGCTCATCGCCGCCGCCAAGGCCGGCCTGCCCGTCGTGGACGCCGACGGCATGGGGCGCGCCTTCCCAGAGTTCCAGATGAAAACCTTCTTCGTTTACGGCGTCCCGTGCTGCCCGATGGCCGTCGCCGACGAAAAGGGCAACTCCATCATCGTCCGAGAGACGATCAGTCCGGTGTGGGCCGAGAGGCTGGCCCGGGCCGCCACCATACAGATGGGCTGCGTCGCCTGCTACGCTGTCGCCCCAATGACCAGGGACCAGGTGATCAACACCGCCGTTCCCAACACGCTGACCCTGGCCCGCGACCTCGGTCACGCGGTGCAACGCGCCCGCGACTCAGGCGACGATCCCCTGGCCGCGATCCTGGCGACCTGTCCCGGCCGCATCCTGTTCAACGGCAAAGTTGTGGACGTCGATCGCCGCACCACCTCCGGATTCGCCCGCGGCGCCCTCACCATCGAGGGTATTGACGAGTTTAACGGCCAAGCTTTGCTGATCGATTTCCAGAACGAGAATCTGGTCGCCCGGCTCGATGGGGACATCATCTGCACCGTGCCCGACCTCATCTGTGCCGTGACCACAGACACGGGCGAACCGGTAACCACGGAGTTGATGCGATATGGCCTCCGTGTCGCCATCCTGGGTTTCCCGGCGCCGGCGTTGTGGTCCACTCCGGAGGGCCTGGCCGTCGCCGGCCCCCGCGCTTTCGGTTACGACACCGACTACCTCCCGCTGACCGTGTAGGTGAATCCGAATGTTCCTGGGCGTGGATGTTGGAGGGACGAATACCGACGCGGTGCTCATGGACGGCCGCGAACTGGTCGGCGCCTCCAAGGTCCCCACCACCGCCGACGTCACCGCCGGCATCACCGCCGCGATTTCGGAGTTGCTGTCCCAGACCGGCCGACGCGCCGCCGTGGATGCCGTGGTCGTCGGCACTACCCATTTCACCAACGCGCTGCTGGAGCACGCCAACCTGGCCCCAACGGCGGTCATGCGACTCTCGCTGCCCGCCACCGAGTTGCTGCCTCCCCTGGTCGAATGGCCCGACGGTCTCAAAAATGCCATCGGCGGACATGCCTACATGGTCGGCGGCGGCAATGAATTCGACGGCCGCGAAATCTCCCCGTTGGACCGCCAGGCGATCCGTGAATCCGTTCAAAACATGCGCAACCGCGACATCCGCGCCGTCGCCGTCAGCGGGGTGTTCTCGCCAGTCGATCCCGCCCACGAAGAACTTGCGGCGGCCGTGATCCGCGAGTTCGCGCCCGAAATGCGCGTGTGCCTTTCCCACGAAAACGGCCGCATCGGCCTTCTGGAACGCGAAAACGCCGCCGCTCTCAACGCCTGCTTGGGTGAGGTCGCCGCCACGACCATTCACGGCATCGAAAGCGCCCTGCAAACGCTGGGCCTCGAGGCCCCGCTGTTCATGAGCCAGAACGACGGCACGCTCATGGACACGTCGTTCGCCCAGCAGTTTCCCGTCCTGACCATATCCTCCGGCCCCACCAACAGCATGCGCGGCGCAGCCTACCTGACCGGCGTGACCGACGGCATCGTCGTCGACATCGGTGGCACCTCCACCGACGTGGGCGCTTTGGTGCGCGGATTCCCCCGGGAGTCGGCCGTTGCGGTAGAACTGGCCGGCGTCCGCACCAATTTTCGCATCCCCGACGTCGAGTCCGTCGCCCTGGGCGGAGGCAGCGTCGTCGGCATCGACCCGCTGCGCATTGGCCCCGATAGCGTCGGATACCGGCTGACCAGCGAAGCATTGGCCTTCGGCGGCGACACGCTGACGGCCACCGACCTCGCCGTCGCATCCGGTCTCGCCCGGCTTGGTGATCCAACCCTGGTCTCCCACGTTGCCTGCGAAGTCGCGGCAAGCGGGGTGTCGGAAATCCGGGCCCGTGTCGAATCCCAGGTGGACCGCATGAAGCTCAGCCGCGCCGATGTGCCCGTTGTCCTCGTCGGCGGTGGCAGCATCCTGCTCGGCGAAACCCTGGCCGGAGCCAGTCGGCTGTTGCGCCCGCCCCACGCCGACGTCGCCAATGCCATCGGCGCCGCCATCGCCCAGGTCAGCGGGCAGGTCGAACGCGTGTATGCTCTGGATTCCGGCAGCCGCGAAGAGGCCATCGCCGACTGCACTGCTGCCGCCGTCGCCCGGGCCACCGACGCCGGCGCCGACCCTGCCACCGTGGAGGTTGTGGACGTTGAGGAAGTCCCGCTCACCTACATCCCCAGCAACGCCACCCGCGTCCGCGTCAAAGCCGTCGGCGACATCGCTCCGTCGGCTCTCCGCGGGACATAACCGCATCCCTGGCCTGCCCAATGCGGCTACCTCGGAAACATGGCTCACCCGGCCCCGCGTACGCTGCGGGCGACCGTCGTGAAACGTGACCGATCCTCACTGGCCGGCCAGGAGGTAAATCCCCGACTCCTGGGAGAGGAGGTAAATCTCCCCGCTGTCGTCCTCGGCGAACGACATGATCCTCAGGTCGGTGTCCATGAGCCTCTTGTGCTCCACCACCGCGCCCTGGGCATAGCGCAGCCCGAAAACCTCGCCTGAACAGAAATCTCCGTACACATACGCACCCTGCAACCACGGTATGGCCTCGCCCCGGTAAACATAACCGCCAATCACCGAGCACGGCTCGCCATCCAGCGTGTATTCCCAAACCGGAGGCTCTTTCCCGGAGGCGTCACACCCGTCCCTGGGGCGGAAGCAGTGCTTCCCCTCCAGCACATTCCACCCGTAATTCCCTCCCCTCACGACCAGGTCAATTTCCTCCCATTGGTTCTGCCCGACGTCCCCGGTCCACAGTTCTCCCGATTCGCGATCGAAACTGAATCGCCACGGGTTTCGCAGTCCGTAGGCCCAGATCTCGCCCCGTCCGCCGCCGTTGACAAATGGATTGTCCGCCGGAATGGAATACAGACGCTCCGTCGTCGCAGCCGATACGTCTATCCGCAGGATGGCGCCTAGCAGCGTGGTCAGATCCTGGCCGCTGCCCAGCGGGTCGCCCGCTCCTCCGCCGTCGCCCAGGCCGATGTACAGGTAACCGTCCGGCCCGAATGCGATTTGGCCGCCGTTGTGGTTCGCGTACGGCTGCCCGACCTCCAGGATCACCACCTCGCTGTCCGGGTCCGCGTACGGAGCGTCGGGGTCGATGACAAATCGAGACACCACCGATCGCCTGGGACTGGCGGCGGAATAGTAAACGTACAGTCGCCGACCATCGGCAGGGTCAAACGCCATCCCCAGCAGGCCCTCCTCCGTACGCCGCGTGCTCACCCGCCCGGTGAAGTCCAGCGCCTCCACGACTGACCCATCGCCGTCCCGCGCGGCGTCCAACACCAGGACTCGCCCGTCCTGCTCGGATATCCAGAATCTGCCGTCGCTGGCCTGCAGCATGTTCGTCGGTGACTCAATCCGTGCCGTGCCGAGCACCGGCTCCAACCGCAGGCTCTCCAGCCGGGCCGCTTCGGCTAGCGGAGGTGTCGGCTCAGCAGCCGACGACCGCAATTGATCGGCCGTCGCCGCGGGTAACCCGGCCACGCTTTCGGACACTTGCGTCGCAGGCGCCGGCGTGGGGGTGCTTGCATCACTTCCCGACTCGACCCGACCGGCAGTTGCGGTTACCGTAGCGCGAGTCTCCGGCGGCGGTCGCGACAACGCAATCGACGATGGTTGTTCCCCAGTCGTCCCAACGCAGCCTGCTGCAACCAGGAGCAGCAACGCCACCGCCATTTTCCATACGGATTCCATAATCCCAAATTACTACATTCGCGCCCGCTCTTGTTGAACGGGCTCCGTATATGATCCGCAAATTCCACCTCGGATACGGCAGCCCATCGAAAAGCCTCCTGCGCCTGGTGCGCGGCGTCCCTCCGACGCTAAAATGTCCCAGCGCGGTGGCGGCCGAGATGAGCCCGGAAAACCACACCGCACGGACTATTCACCGGAGCAAATCACTATGAGCGCCATCGAGACCTGGGGAGAAATGGTACGCGTGGAACACGCCCAGTCCGACCGGATGCGGGGCGAGCGGCCCACCGACCACTGGACCCGTTATGCCGCCGGATTCAAGGCCGACCCCCGCCGTCAGGGTGATGCTTTGGTCGAGGCTCTGCGATCGCGCCTGGTTCCGGGCGAGACCCTGCTGGACGTGGGAGCCGGCGGCGGCCGGCTGGCCCTCCCCCTTGCGCTCACCTGCAGCGCGGTTACGGCCGTGGAGCCCTCGCCCAGCATGTGCTCCGTCCTGCGCGAAACGGCCCTCGAATACCACATCGACAACGTCTCGGTCGTGGAGGCGGCCTGGCCCGAGGCATCCGTGGAGCGTGCCGACGTCGTTCTCTGCAGCCACGTGGTGTATGTCATCGAAAACATCGAGCCATTCGTTCGCAAGATGCACGGCCACGCCCGTCGGCTGGTGTTGGCCGTGGTGTTCCAGTCCCCGCCCCAGTCGCAACTTTACGCGCTCTGGGAAAGGGTTCACGGTGAGAAACGCCACGGGCTCCCCAGCTTGCCGCAGTTCCTTCCGGTCCTCGAGGAGCTTGGCATCCGACCCGAGGTCACCGAACTCGAGCCGCAGGCCCCCATGACCTTTGACAGTTTCGAGGCTGCTCAGGATTCCATCGCCCGCCGCATATACGTCAACCCCGGCACCCCCGCCATGACGCGGTTGCAGTGCGTATTGCAAGAGTCCCTTCGCCAACGCGACGGGGGCTGGCAGATCGAAGGCGCCCAACCATCGCGACCCTGCATCGTCGCATGGGAAACCGCTTCGGGCTAGGCTGCCGGTCCCAACCGCGCCGGCTCGCCTGACTCTGGCGGGCAAATTTCCACGGGCCCGCCATCGGCCCGTGTCCAACCATTTGAACAGGGCCTCGGCGATGTAACCGGGATGATCATAGCCATCAGATTCAATCGACAGGATGTCGACGCGTCTGTCATCGAAGATCCTGATCCGCCGGCTGAGGTCGTAGAGTTCCCGGTTCGCGCCGCGTACCAGGACGCCGACGCCATAGGCCACCGGCAATCAACCGGTCCTTTGGCCTCGCCCGGGCGACCCTAGTCGCGTGTATGCATTCCGGAACAGAATACAGATCGCCACCGAACCTCGGCAATTGAACAGCGGGTAATCTTCCCTGCCGTCCTTGACCGGGTTGAATACGGTTTCACGTTCGTTGCTCGGTCACGTCGTGCAGCGCAACGCCCATCGGGTTGGGTCGATCACGGCGATGCGTCGGACAGCACGGTAGAGGGCGAAATCGCGGGGCGTCCAGAGCGTCTTTTGTATCGCGACGTGTTATGGAACTGGAGCGTTGGCCGATGGGCGTTACAATGTAACAGGCATTTTCGTGACAATTGCGTGACTTTATGACACAATCCGCATATATTCGAGTAACAAAGGGTTGGCGCGGGAATCGGGCGCCAAATTGTGCGCGTAGATGCCAATCCGCGTTCAAGAACTCAAAAACAATCCGCGCCAAGTTGCGCTAAACTGTGGCCCATCTCATTCGAGGTCATTTTGATGATTTGCATTGGGCGTCAACGGCGTGAGATCGGGCCAGCATGTGAGTTCCAGGGTGCGGTCGCCGAACGTCATTGATATGACAATACGTAACAAATATGTAAATCCGTATGACATTTTGCACAACTGCGCGATTCTGCCCAGGGTTGACACGTCTGCCCCTCGATCCGGGCGCGCGCACGCCGGTCGCTGATTATTCATGGAGACCCACAATGCGAGACCAAAATCCAATCGGCTCGGAAGTAGGCGGCTTATGGGAACGAATGACGGCCCTGGCTAAGGCCAGTTCCCGTATCAACGAAAGCCTGGAACTCGAAAATGTACTCCAGGAGGTCTTGGATGGCGCCCGTTCCCTCACAGGCGCAAGCTACGGCATCATCGCTTTGATGGACGAAGACGGGCTGTTGTTGCACCTGCTTTGGTCCGGGATAGAAGGCGTCGCCAACCAAACGTTGAGCCAGTTTCAACAAGGCCAAACGATTTGCAAGTATATCTCTGAACTCGACAAGCCATTGCGGATCGACGATTTACCGGAGCATCTGAGCGCCATGGGATTGACTGCGGAGGAAGTCCCGGTTCCTGCGTACCCCGGTATGCCCTTTCTGGCTGCGCCCATCATCCAGCAAGGCCTGAGCCTG
>JAJDXU010000323.1 GCA_022823105.1 Dehalococcoidia bacterium | reverse complement strand
GCCGTGATTTCGAACAGTGGTTCTTCCGCATCACCGACTACGCCGACGAACTGCTGGACTTCGACACGCTGTTGGAGTGGCCGGAAAAGATCCTCACCATGCAGCGCAACTGGATCGGCCGCAGCGAGGGCGTGGAGATCGGGTTCGACATATCCGACTACGGCCTGGAAGAGCGCGAAATTCGCACGTTCACCACTCGGATCGACACCATATTCGGCGTGACGTTCATTGTCCTCGCGCCCGAGCACCCGCTCGTTGCCAAGCTGACCTCGGAAAGCAAGCGATCGGAGGTTGAGGCGTACGTGGAACAGGCCCGCGCCGCCTCGGAAATCGACCGCCTTTCCGCGGACCGCGACAAGACCGGCGTTTTCATCGGCGCGAGCGCGCGAAATCGCCTCAACAACGAGCAGGTCCCCATCTACGTGGCCGACTACGTGCTGACCACCTACGGCACCGGCGCCGTGATGGGAGTGCCCGCCCACGACACCAGGGACCTGGAGTTCGCCCGCAAATTCCGGCTCCCCGTTCGTACGGTGATCGCGCCCATCGAATGGGACGGGAGCGAGCCCACCGAGGCCTACCTGGGCGACGGGTTCATGACCAACTCCGGCGCCTATGAGGGCATGACCAACGAGGAAGGCACGGTTGCCATCGCCAGGGATGTGGAAAATCGCGGCTGGGGCCATCGCACGGTGACTTATCGCCTGAGAGACTGGCTGATCTCCCGCCAGCGGTACTGGGGCACCCCCATTCCGATGGTGTACTGCGACCAGTGCGGAGTGCAGCCCGTCCCCGAATCGGATCTGCCCGTCCTGTTGCCCGAGGATGCGGAGTTCCGGCCCACCGGCGAATCTCCGCTGGCCATCAACGAGGCTTTCGTGAACACGGTGTGCCCCAGCTGCGGCGGTCCGGGACGGCGCGAGACCGACACCATGGACACGTTCATGGACTCGTCGTGGTACATGCTGCGCTACTGCACTCCCCAGTTCGACGGCGGGCCATACGAGGCTGAAACCGCCGCAGATTGGATGCCGGTGCAGCAGTACACCGGCGGCGCGGAACACGCCGTGATGCACCTGCTCTACAGCCGGTTCTTCATCAAGTCCCTGCGTGACATGGGAATGCTGGACATCGATGAGCCATTCCTCCGCCTGTTCAACCAGGGCGTCATCCTTGGCTCGGACCACGAAAAGATGAGCAAGAGCCGGGGGAACGTGGTGAACCCGGACGACGTGGTGGGGCAGGTCGGAGCCGATGCGGTCCGCTGTTTCCTTATGTTCATCGGGCCATGGGACCAGGGAGGCCCCTGGAGCGACGAAGGCATCAACGGAGTGGTGCGCTGGCTCAACCGGGTGTGGAACCTCGTCGAAAACGACGCCAGCCGTTTGGACGAACACCCAACGGATCCTACGGTCGTCCGCAGCACGCAGCGAATCCTCCACCAGACCATCCGCAAATGCTACGAGGATCTGGATAGCTTCAAGTTCAACACATCCATCGCCGCCCTGATGGAGTTGGTGAACCACCTGAGCCGGGTGTGGAACGATCAGTCTGTGGACAGCGGCACGTGGCAGGACTGCATGGAAAAGTTCCTCCTGATGTTGGCGCCCATAGCGCCCCATGTCGCCGAGGAACTGTGGGAGCGCAACGGACACGGCTATAGCGTTCACCAGCGGTCATTCCCCGCCTGGGATGATGATCTGGCCGCGGACGAGGAGATCACCCTCGTGGTGCAGGTGAACGGCCGGGTGCGGGACCGCATCACCGTGTCCGCCGACATCGGCGAGGACGAGGCCCGACAGTTGGCGCTGGACAGCCAGCGCGTGCAGGCCCACGTCGACGGCAAGATGGTGCGCAACGTGGTGTACGTGCCGGGAAGGCTGGTGAACGTGGTGGTGGGGTAGGGAGGGACCGTTATGGGCGAAGTGATCGCTACGCTGGGCATCTGGGACGCCGATGGTTCCCGGATAGAAAATGTAGATATGCGAGTCGACATCGGTACTGATGAAAGCCAGCACCGGCGCCAGGTACACCCGACTACCGGGTGCATTATTGAGGCAATTGGGTTGGGCCCCGGACCCTCATGGCTTGCCTTGGGGTTGGCCGATGTCGCTGGTGTACCAGACCGGCCTCAAAGTGGGCGAGGTCAAATTTCGTATTGATGAAGAGGATTACCCGCACAGCATCATCTTCGGCGCCGACGACTGCGACCCGGTACTGGGCGAGTGGTCCGCAAAAGGGTTTGTACTGAAAGCGGATGAGGACAAACAATGTGTCATCCCAATGCGCGTGATTTACCTCTAATCAAGACATGGCCCAAGGCCTACCGGATCGTGAACCCATGACACTCGTCGAAAAATACGCCCTGCTGCCCGACGAAATCGACCGCCAGAGCCTGGTAATGGTGGCGGAAAGCTTGGAGGGCGATGCATCGGCGGGCCGACTGTCTGACGCCGAGCGATACGTGCTGCATCGCATCGTGCGTGCGGAGGGCGACCCCGCCATCGCCGCGGACGTGCGGTTCGCCAACGGCGCCGTTGATGCTGCCCTGAAATCCCTGGAGGACACGAAGCGGGTGATCACCGACGTCCGCATGGTGCAGGTGGGCATATCCCGGGCCGCGCTGAGCCGAAATGATGTCGCCACCGACTGCTTGATCGACGCGCCACAGGTTGCGGAGCGGGCGCGTCGGGAAGGAACAACCCGCAGCGTCGCCGCCGTGCGGGAGTTGGCTCCGCAGATGGATGCAGCCGTGGTGGCCATCGGCAACGCCCCGACCGCGCTGCTGGCCCTGCTGGATCTGATTGACGCGGGACAGGTCTCGCCAGCGATGGTGATCGGGATGCCGGTGGGGTTTGTCGCCTGCCCCGAATCCAAGGCGGAACTGGCCAGCCGCGACGTGCCGCACATAACGATCCTGGGTAGGCGAGGCGGAAGTTCGGCTGCGGCCGCCACCGTCAATGCCCTGCTGGACCTGATGGAGGGATGACGGATATGCCTGCCGATAGCCACGAAAACGGAGTTTCCGAAGGGTGGGGTGTGGTGCTGCTCTGCCACGGCAGCCAGCGCGGAGCCAGCCGCGATGAATGTTCCTGCGCCTGGGCCGCCGACGGCGCGAGGTTCCCCGCTTGGTGCTTGGGCTGCCCCAACACGCCCGTGGGGCTGCGACAGGCCGGCGAACGGCTGGCGGAGTCTTTGGGCGGCGACGCGCAGCAGGTGATCGTATCGTGCCTGGAGTTCCTGCCTCCGCACCCGCCGGAGGCGGTCTCAATTCTCGCGCAGTCCGGCGTGGGTCGCGTGGTAATCGCGCCGTACCTGCTGGGCAACGGCAGGCACGCCACCGTGGAAATGGACGAGGTGCTGGAGGACATCGCCGCCGAGGCCCCCGGCGTTGAGGTGCGATTGGCCCAGGGCTTGGGGGCGGACGCGCGAATCGCCGACCTGGTGCGCGACCGCATCGCCGCACTCCCCGAATACGCGGCGGGTCCATCCGACGGCAAGCAAACCGGCGTTCTCCTGGTCAAGGCGGGCACGCAAACGCGGTACGACGACTGCCTCTGGCTCAAGGAGTTGGGCAGTTGGGTTGAGCGGGACTTGGGCGAGAACTACGCGGTGTCCGTGGCGCAGTCCCACTACGGCGATCCGACCATGGAGTTTGCCGCGGCGGAACTGATCGAAGAGCGTGGGGTGGGCAGCATCATCTGCGCGCCATACCTGTTCTTTCCGGGGTTGATCCTCCAGCGGAATGTGCTTGGTACCATGAACCGGCTGCAGGAGGTCTATCCCGACATCCCGATGTCGGTTGCGCCGCCGCTTGGTGTGGATGATCGCCTGGTGCAGGTAGCCAGCGACCGGGTCCGAGCGGCGCAACGCAGCGCGTGACCCAGCGGTTATAATACGTTCAAACTGCCAGCGCGCTTCGGCGTCGAAAGGAGGGCAATGACCACCGCTACCCAAAAGCAGGCGATGCTGCCCTACGTCAAGCGGGGAGAGATCGACTACGCCAGTCTGGATTACAATCCCGACGAGCCGGAGCCGATGCCTGAAGCGATGGAGCAGGAATTCGTAGTCCAGGAAATCATCGGCGTACTGGCGAGCAGGTTCACCGACTTTTCGAATCGTCCGGACGTCTTTCTAAGCAGCAATACGATCCTCTGCTATGACCCGTCCAACTTGAACGTGCGCCGCCAGCCCGACATCTACCTCGCTTTTGGTGTCGATCAGCAGGCAATCCGCCGCCGCCGCATCTATCTGCCGTGGGAAGCCGGCAAGCCCCCCGACCTTGCCCTTGAGGTCGGTTCCGAAAGCACTGGCTCCGAGGATACCGTGGTGAAACCCCGGGTATACGCCACCATCGGCATCTCTGAATATTGGCGTTTCGATCCCAGCGGTGGGGAGCATCATGGTGCTCCGATGTCTGGAGACATCCTGCGAGACGGCGTGTATCATCCGGTTGAACTGACCACGGAACCCGACGGCGTGCTCAAAGGGTACAGCGACGTTATGGGCCTGTTCCTGTCCTGGGACGACGGGTGGCCGCGCTTTTATGATTCGGCCACGGGATCCTACCTGGAAAACTGGCGGCAGGAACGGGTTGCCCGTGAAGCGGAACGCGCCGTACACGACGCGGAACGGGCCGCACACGAAGCGGAACGGGCCGCACTCACAGCCGAAAACGAACGACTGCGAGAATTGGTTCGCCGTTTGCAGTCCGAAGGATAGCCTGCGACACTGTCAACCCAGCGCAGTGAACACTATGAGCCGCATGGATAACAACTTGGAAGGAACCAACGGAGCAGAACGCCCCGAAAGCGACTACTCGCGTCCCACCAAGCGGGACCCGCGGGGGATGCGCACCGGGTACACCACCGGGACCACCGCGGCGGCGGCGGCCAAGGCCGCGGTGATCCTGATGCTGTCGGGCAAGGCCCCGGAAGAGGTCTCTGTGCCTCTGCCGGGCGGGCGCGGCTACGCTACCCTCAAGGTCCACAACAGTTGGGCCATGGAACCCTCCGAGGGCGTGCGTTGCTCCGTGATCAAGGACGGCGGCGACGACCCGGACGTCACCCACGGCGCCGAAATCGTCGTGGGTGTCTGGCGCTTGCCGGACGGCAACAAGGGCTTGCAGATCACGGGCGGGCCGGGAGTTGGCACCGTTACGCGGCCCGGCACCGGGATTGAGGTCGGCGACGCTGCGGTTACGCGAGTTCCGCGGCGCATGATGGCGGACGCGGTCGCCGAGGGATTGGAAGCCTGCGGATGGCCGGCGGAGACCGGCGTGCGGGCGCGGATATCCGTGCCCAACGGCGAGGAGATCGCCAAGCAGACCACCAACGCCCGGCTGGGGGTGCTCAACGGCATCAGCATCCTGGGCAGCACCGGCATCGTGCAGCCTTTCAGCACGGCGGCCTGGCGGGCCAGCGTGCACCTGGCCATCGACGTGGCGGCAACCAACGGACTGGATCATCTCGTGCTTTCCACCGGCACACGCAGCGAGCAATACACCCGGGAACTGCTGGACCTGCCGGACATGGCCTACGTGGAAGCAGGGATATTCTCCGGCCCGTCGATGAAGCGTTGCGTCAACAAGGGGATCAAACGAGTCGCCCACGTGGGCATGGTGGGCAAGTTCTCCAAGATGGCGATGGGGTATTTCGTCACCCACGTGGCCGGCAACCAGGTGGACACCGGCTTCCTGGCCGACCTTGCCGGACAATGCGGGGCGTCTCCCGAGCTGCAGGAGGAGATGCGAAACGCGTCCAGCGGCCGGCACTTCCAGGAACTGGCCCAGGAACACAGTGTGATGGAAGTATTCCCCGTGATGTGCCAACTGGTGTGCGAGCAGGCGCAGAAGTACCTTGGCGACGACGGGGAGTCCATCATTGTGGACGCGCTGTGTTTCGATTTCGAAGGGAACCTCCTCGGTTCGGCCAGCACATCGCCCGACGGCATCCCCATGCGCGAGCCATCCACAGCGGCGGCGAATGTTGAAGGCTGACACGACCACGGGCATCGCGGCCGCCAGCCTCGTGGATCTCGATCAGGACGGGAGCAGGTCGTTGGGGTTGCCCGACGATGCGTTTGCACAGCGCAAGCCGGTGCGAGGCCAGATCACCAAGTCGGAGGTGCGCGCCGTCAGCCTCTACGCCCTCGGTTTGCGACCCGACAGCATCGTGTGGGACATTGGCGCCGGCACCGGTTCGGTTGCGGTCGAGTCGGCCAGGATCGCGTATCGTGGCCACGTGTACGCTGTGGACAAGGACGCGGACAGCGCGAACCTGTTGGAGAACAACGTGGCGCGCTACGGCGATGGCAGGGTGACCATCGTGATCGGCGCCGCCCCGCCGGCGCTGCGGGAATTGCCGGACCCCGACTCGGTGTTCATCGGGGGTGGTGGCAACGCCATGCCCGGGATCATCGCGGAAGTGGTGGCAAGGCTGCGTCCCGGCGGGCGAATAGTCGCCAACTTCGCCGCCATGGAACGCGCCAACTCCACCTACCGGGCGATGAAAAAGGCATCGCTGGCGCCCCAGATGACAATGGTTGCCGCATCCAGGGGACGCGAGTTGCCCGACGAAACGCTGAGATTGGAAGCCATGAACCCAGTATTTGTAGTGTGGGGGCAGAAATGACGACGCCCTCCAATCCCGGTCGACTGTTCGGCGTCGGCGTCGGCCCCGGTGATCCGGAACTGTTGACGGTTAAAGCCCAGAGGGTGCTGCTGTCGGTTCCCGTGATCTGGGTCCCGCAGGCCGGGATCAGCACCGAAAGCTACGCCTACAGCATCGTCAAAAACATCATTGACGAGAGCCGTCAGGAGGTGGTGCGGGCCAGGTTCCCCACCAACGACGAGGACGCGGCCGGCGAGGTGTGGCGTAAGGCGGCACGAGACCTGGCTGGGCACCTGGAAGCCGGCAAGGACGTGGCGTTCATCACCGAAGGCGACCCGATGCTCTACAGCACGTTCGCCTACGTGCTGGAAACCATCCAGGAAGAATATCCACACCTGCCGGTGGAGGTGGTGCCGGGCGTGTCGTCGGTGATGGCGGCGGCGGCCTCTGCGGCGGCTCCGCTGGTGCACCACGGGCAGCGGTTGGCGATCCTGCCGGCGGTGTACGGCATCGACGACCTCCGCGAAGCCATCGCCCTGTACGATACCATTGTGCTCATGAAGGTCAATCGCACCCTTCTGGACGCCTTGGCGAACCTGGAACGCCTCGGCCTGGCGGGCCGCACCATCTACGTCCGACGCGCCACCACCGAGAGTGAGCGGGTAGTGCGCGACATACACGAACTTTCCAACGAAGACCTCGACTATTTCTCGCTGCTCATCATCCGGCGTTAGCCGGCGAGCGCGCCCCGGAGGGACACCAAATGGACAACAACGGCAAGGTGTACATCATCGGGGCAGGCCCCGGCGATCCAGAACTGCTCACCCTGAAGGCCAAGCGCATCATCGACGATGCTGACGTGATCATCTACGCCGACTCGCTCGTGCCGGCCGAAATCGCCGGCTTCGCCAAGCCGGGCGCAGCCGTGTACGGCAGCAAGGAGATGGCCCTGCCGGAAATCATGGCGGTCACCCTTGCCGCAGTGCACGAAGGCAAGACGGTCGCCCGCATCCAGAGCGGAGACCCGTCCCTCTACGGCGCCACGCTGGAGCAGATGCGAATCCTGGAACGGGAGGGCGTGGACTACGAGATCATCCCCGGTGTGAGCGCGGTATTCGCCGCCGCCGCAGTCCTCAAATCCGAGCTGACCGTGCCAGAGGTCTCCCAGACGGTGATCATGACCCGGGCCGAGGGACGCGTGCCGATGCCGGAGGGCGAGGCGCTGGTCGATCTGGCGCGCCATCAGAGTACGCTTGCGATCTTCCTCAGCGTCACCCGGATGTTCCGTATTGCCAACCAGCTGCAGGAGGCCGGATATGCCGCTGACACGCCCGTCGCTGTGGCATATCGCGTTGGCTGGCCCGACGAGAAGATCATACGCGGCACCCTGGCGGATATCGCCGAAAAGGTGCGCGAAGCCAAAATCACGCTGCAGGCTCTGATTATCGTGGGCAAGGCCGTCGATCCGGAACTGCTCAACCCCGATTCCGAGGAGCGGGTCGCGGTCTCGCATCTGTACTCGGACGAATACACCCACCTGTACCGCCGCGCCGGACAGGGCGACCACGCCGAGGCGGACCGTGCCGAACTCTATGACGCCGGCGGGTACGAGATTCATCCGGAGCCGGCAACGCCCGCGTCCACCGGCGACGACTAGCCGCAACCGGCCGTGTCGTCCGCCTACAGTCCCAGAACGGCGATCGTAGCCGTATCCAAACCCGGCGCCACATTGGCCCGGCGGTTGGCGTCCAACCTGCCCGGAGCCGAACTACACCTCGAGCGGAAACTCATCGACGCCTCCGAAAATGAGGCCAGGGCATACGACCTGCCGCTGCGCCCGGTGTTGCAGAACCTGTTCGTCAACCGGGACGCCCTGGTCGTTTTCCTGCCCATCGGCGCGGCCGTGCGCCTGTTGGCTCCCGTTTTCGCCGGCAAAAAACGGGACCCGGCCGTGGTATGCGTCGATGATGCCGGCCGTTATGCGATCAGCGTACTCTCAGGCCACGTGGGCGGCGCCGATGAGTTGGCGCGCCAGGTGGCCGACGCCATCGGAGCGCAGCCGATCATCACGTCGGCGTCCGATGCGCTGAACGTCACGGCCATCGACCTGGTGGGCCGGGAGCAGGGCTGGCGAATCGACGCGTCTCCAACGGACCTGACCCGGGCCGCCGCCGCGGTGGTGAACCGCGACCCCGTGGCGTTATGGCTGGACCCTGCGACGGGGGCCGCGTGGCCCGACGATGCCCCCGTTTCACCAGGCATAGCGAAGGTGGACAGCCTCGCGGAAGCGATTGCAGGACGTTGGGCTGCCACGCTCATCGTATCGGATCGGTTGCTGCCGATGGCTGCCGGCGATCCGGTAATCCTGTATCGACCGCCGACTCTCGTCGCCGGTGTCGGATGCCGCCGGGGCGTCGAGATGGAACACCTGCGGACTCTGCTGGATGAAACGCTCGAAGAGCATGGGTTGGCTGCCGGCAGCGTGGCGAAAATCGCCACCGCCGACATCAAGGCAGACGAACCCGGGATCATCGCGCTGGCGGAATCGCTGGGCGTTCCGCTGGAGATATACACGGCTGATCAACTCAACACGCGGGCGATACAGGCTGCCGAATCCACGTTGGACGGCGGCGAATTGAGCCGGCCGACTCCGTCGGCGGCGCAGGATCTGCTCGGTGTGTTTGGCGTGTCCGAACCGGCGGCAATGCTGGCGGCCGGCGCGAAAGGGCTGCTGGCCCCACGCACAAAATCGGACCGTGCTACCATAGCGGTAGCACGCATACCCGGTCTAACGGGGATGCGCTCAGTGGAGGCGCAAGCCATGACGGCCCACGAGCAGGAAATAATGCTGCCTGGTGAGCGTCTGCTCGCCGCTGCCGAGCGGGAAATCGACGAGGGCAATCTGCAGCGGGGAGCAAAATTGGTATGGCAGGCCGTGATGGAAGCGCTGGCGCCGGTCGCCGAGCGGCACGGTATGCCATGCGGGAATGCCGCTGAAGCAAGGTTATTGGTCAAATATCTGGACCAAATGGGGGCCACTAAGAAAAGCGTCTCTGCCAATAGCGACCCGCATGATGCAATTGTACCGTCCGAGCAACCCACGGCGATGCCAACGGGATCGGAATTGGCGCGATTCTGGCATCAGTTGCGGTTCGATTTAGCCGATTCGTTCCGCGAACATTACGAAGACTTGGAGGGTATCCACGGCACCGAATTCGAATGGGAGCCTGACGAATACGCTATCTTCCTCGAGCCGGTGAGGAGCTTGATCCAGGCATTGAATCATCGCTAGGCTGAATTCGGATCAATGACCGGCGATCAGCACGCTGCAGTGTCTTCGATGTTGCTGAGCGTCTCGGCGCCACTGTCGCGGAATCCACGTACCGCTTTGGCAGCGGGAGAACTCGTTTGGGGCGCGGCAGTCCATGCTTTCAGCGCTATTGACTCGCATTCCAGTGAGAGACACAGGCAGCCACGTACCAGGAATGAATTCTTGCGAATCATCGAAGGCATGGAAGACGACGATCAAAACCGTGAGGATTTGATCGCCGGTTTGAACTTGACCCAAAGAAAGTTGCACGATCATTTCTACAGCGGTCGTTTTTCCGATGACGAATTGGCCGATAGTATTCAAAAAGGGACGGCTTTCGTGAGGCATTTGTTGGGAATCGCCGGGCGTCCCGCGGCATCAGATGATCCGACGCCCTCATGACATTTTTGGCAGACCACCTCTGACGATTTGGAGAACACGTGAATACAGGAAAACTCTACCTGGTGGGCCTGGGACCCGGCGACGCCGGCCATCTCACGCCGGCCGCAACATCCGCCATCGCTGACAGCGACGAGTTGGTCGGCTACCGGTTTTACATTGACCAGGTCGCAGACGCAGCGGCGGGCAAGGTCAGCCATTCAATGGAACTGGGCCAGGAACTGGAGCGGGCCGCGCTGGCGGTGGACATCGCCTATGCCGGCAAGACGGTCGCGGTGGTGTCGTCCGGCGACGCCGGCATCTACGGCATGGCCGGGCCTGTGTTCCGCGTCCTGACCGACCGGCAGTGGGACGGAGCGAGTCCGGCGGTGGAAACCGTGCCGGGCGTTTCGGCGTTGCAATCGGCCGCTGCGTTGCTGGGCTCGCCGCTGATGCAGGACTTCTGCGCCATTAGCCTGAGCAACCTGCTCACGCCGTGGGAACAGATTCGCCGGCGCCTGGAGGCCGCTGCGGCCGGCGATTTCGTTACCGTGCTGTACAACCCGCGCAGCCAGCGTCGAGTGACCCAGCTTGAAGAGACGCGAGACATTTACCTGGAGCACCGTGGGCCCGATACGCCGGTGGGAATCGTGCGCCACGCCTTCCGGCCCGAGCAGGCCGTATCGTTGGCGGATCTGGGTGGCCTGGATGGCGACCGGTTGGGCATCGACATGTTCACCACGGTGGTGATCGGCAACTCCAACACCTACGTCCACAACGGGCGCATGGTGACCCCGCGCGGCTACGAGGTGAAAGGCTAGCCGCGAGTCTTTGCTGTTATACTCCCGCGAGACCCATTCGGAACCGAATTCACAGGAGGAACGCCGTGCCAGCCATACGTCCCAACCCAGTAAAAGCCAAGTTGCAGCGAGGCGAGCCAGCGACCTGCATCTCAGGTCTGATGTCCAGCGAAATCATCGATTTCCTGGGCCCGGTGGGCTTCGACTCCGTGTGGATGGAGTGTGAGCACGGCCCCGTGGACTGGGAGACGCTGGGCGACATGACCCGTGCCTGCGACCTGTGGGGCATGGCATCGATCACCCGCTGCAATGCCAACGACGCCGGCCTGATCACCCGGACCCTGGACCGGGGTTCAATGGGCGTGGTCCTGCCTCATGTCAATACGCGGGAGGAGGCGGAGGCCGCCGCCGGCGCAGCCAAGTTCGCTCCCCTGGGTTACCGCGGCATGTTCGGTGGGCGGCAGTCGTTCGGTGTGCCCGATTACGTGCACCGGGCCAACGAGCAGACCATGGTCGTCGTACTGATCGAGGAAGTAACGGCCTTGGATAACCTGGACGAGATCCTTAAGGTGGACGACATCGACGTGTTCTTTGTTGCTCCCACCGACCTGTCGCAAACCATGGGCCACATCGGAAACGTCGGCCATCCCGAGGTCCAGTCGGCAATCGACGACGCCATCGCGCGGATCGTCGACGCGGGACGCACCGCCGGCACGCTGGTGAACGATGACAACGTGGCCGCGTACGTTGAGAAGGGAGCCCGCTTCCTGATGACGTCGTGGAATGCGTGGGTCGCTCGCGGAGCCACCCAGTTCCTCGGGCGTATCCCGTAGGACTCATCCCATAGCGAAAGCGTGCGGGGCCGGTCTCGAGACCGGCCCCGCACGTTTGAGCCCCAGCACACGTGGCGGTTATTGAGTCGCGTTGGCGATGGCCGCGGCGCGCTCTCCGCCGTGGTCGACGTCCCAGTCCCACAGGTCGGCGTGGAATCCGGAGAGGTTCTCGGCCAGGGTGTTGATGAAATTGCGGACTCCGCGCCCGTGGAACTTGCCCCGCAAAGTGCATACTCCGATGTTCGCCGAGGGAAAGAGGTGGTCCAGGCGGACCACGGCAAGCCGGTCGTGGTCCTCAGGATGCAGGGTGAAATCGCTCACGATGGCGATGCCCAT
Organism: Dehalococcoidia bacterium; assembly: GCA_022823105.1. Classification (GTDB taxonomy): domain Bacteria; phylum Chloroflexota; class Dehalococcoidia; order Lucifugimonadales; family UBA3495; genus Bin87. The sequence goes on along the minus strand of JAJDXU010000323.1, from coordinate 1,258 downwards.
GCCGATTGCCACGTAGCGCTTGATCATCTCGGTGTTGTCCATCTCCAGGACCACGTCATAGTTTACGCTGCGCTCACGGAGCTTCTGCTCGACCCGCCGGCGGCTGAGGCTCTCCGGGCTGTTCAGAATCAGCGGGAACCTTGCCATGTCCTCGATGGTTACCGGGTCGCTCAGCAGCAACTGGTGGCTGGGCTCCGTGATCAGGACGACGTTGTAGTCGAAGAGTTCCGAAAATTCCAGGGACGGGTCATCCGTCGGCGGCGCGGAGCAAAGCGCCAGGTCAACCTCACCGGACTTGACCAGTTGGATGAGGTTGGCATAAGAACGGGCCACCAGCCTCATGCGCACGTCCGGGTACTTGGACCGGAACTGGCGAATGGGGCGCGGCAGGTGATAGGAAACGATGTCCGGGTAGGCGCCTACCACAAAGGACCCGCGCCCTTCCGAGTAGTCCATCTGCGTTTTCAGTGTGTCGATGGACTCCACGATGGGCGTGACCAATTCGTAAAACAGTGAACCTTCGGAGGTGAGTTGGATGGGCCTCTTGATCCGGTCGAACAGCGTGATGCCAAATTCCCCCTCCAGCTTGCGCAGGTGGGTGGTAACCGTGGGCTGCCCAAGCTCCAGCTTGCGCGCCGCTTTGGATACGCTCCGCAATCGGGCTACGTGGTAAAAGCTGATGATCTCTCGTAGTTCCATGGGGATCCACCTCTATCTCAACTCGGGGAGTGCCCACATCCAATTATCAATTCGATATAATATATCAGGATAACGGATAATGCAACGCAGCCGCGATTGGCAATTCTGTAGGCGCGCGGACGCGCCCGCGTCGCTTTGACGTAACCCGGGCACCAGCGCGATCGCTTGGCCCCCTTTCGTATCTGATCCCGCGCGGCGGCGACCCCCAAAGTTTGCCTTCGCCGACCCCGGATTTCGGGTCAGCAGACGGTTGCCATCGTATCGCTTCAGGCGATAGCGATATGGGCGTCGTATACCTTGACAAAATATCAGGGGAAACCGCAGAATACGGCAAATTAACGGGCCACCCAGGGGACGCGTCCGTCGGGGAACCGGCGCCGGAAATTGCCGCGATTATTCGCCCGTGTCGAGGTAATCTGATGGCATTCGTGATCACACAGCCTTGCGAGGGAGTTAAGGACGCCTCCTGCGTGGAGGTTTGCCCCGTGGACTGCATCCATTCCGACGACGACGCGCCGATGTACTACATCAACCCGGATGATTGCATCGACTGCGCCTA
>JAJDXU010000377.1 GCA_022823105.1 Dehalococcoidia bacterium | reverse complement strand
ATGCCGTTCTACACTCGAGGCGACGTCACCATCCACTATGAAGATGTGGGTTCCGGTTTTCCGATCCTGGCCACGCCGGGCGGGGGCTTGAACTCCATCATGGCCGGCTGGCCGAACCAGGTTTTCAACGCCGTGGATGCCTTCAAGGACCATTTCCGCGTCATCACCATGGACCAGCGCAATGCCAACGGGGGACAGTCCACCGGGCCGGTCCAGGTAGAAGACCCGTGGGGCGCATTCGCCGACGACCAACTCGGCCTCATGGACCACTTGGGCATCAGGGAATTCGGGTTCATCGGCTTCTGCATCGGCGGGCCCTTCGCCATGACCCTCATCAAGAAAGCGCCGGGCCGAGTGGCTGCCGCCGTGCTGTGCCAGCCCGTAGGCCACGCTGACGCGACCCCTGACGCCATGTACGATTCCGGCCGCGACGTTTGGGCGCCCGCGCTCATCGCCAACCGGCCCGAGATCACCATGGACACCATCGAACAGTATCTCCACAACCTATACCGAATCCAACCGGACTTCATGTACAGCGTTTCGCGAGACTTCGCCCGCTCTTGCCAGACTCCCTTGCTGGTCATGCCCGACAACACGCCGTCCCACTCTCTGGAGGCCGCGATGGCGATGGCGGAGTTGGCGCCCAATGCACAAGCAACCGTCTACCCCTGGAAGGAAGATCCGGACATCAAGGCCCAGACCGTCAACCAGGTTGTTGACTTCCTGAAGGCCCACCAGCCTGTGGCCGCCTGACGCGCCTGTTGCACTCAGGAATTGCAGGATGGGTTGCGATCGCCAAGGACAAACTCCACACCGGTCGCATCCCTTTCAACCACAAACTGAGGCGTCCCGACGAACCCCGTCGGGGCGCCTTTCCGTTGCGTCAACGCAGTGGGCGCGGTCGAACCCTTTCCTGCGGCAACATACGCCCGTTGGCTGCCCGGCCATCCAAACCCGTCGGTTTCCAAAATCATCCACGTAAGTGCTGACGCCCCCGCGTTGACGCCACCAAAACCGCCGCATACACTGGAATCGCTTATGGCACGCCTTTTTGATCTCCACATACACACCACCAAGGGCAGCGCCGATTCCAGCCTGACCCCTGAAGACCTCATCCTCGAAGCCGAACGTCTCGGTCTGCGCGGACTGTGCATCACCGAACACTCCGGGCCCTGGGATCGTCACGAATTCGCCGCTTTCGCCGCCCTCCACAACGTCGTCCTCATCCGCGCGATGGAAGCCGACACCGATATGGGTCACATCCTCTGCTTCGGCGTCGATCGCTACCAGAGTGGATTCAACCACGCCGAAGAGTTGAGCAAGGCCGCCCACGCCGTTGGGGGATACGTCGTATCGGCTCATCCTTTTAGAGGCGTCCTGGGCAAGCATCACCGAACTCGTCCATACCTCTACCCCAACCCGAACGAACCCATTCCCACCGAGCCCGATGAAGCCATGCTGCATCCGGTGTTCAAGTTGGCGGATGCCATCGAGATCGCTAACGGCGGGACCTCGGATGAGGAAAATCGTTTCGCCGCAGAGGTCGCCCACCGGTTGGACTTGCCTGTGACGGGCGGAAGTGACGCCCACAGCACCCACGGGTTGGGTAAGTTCGTAACCGAGTTCCCGGACGAGATTCTCGACGAGGCCCAGTTCCTAGCCGCTTTGCATCGCGGCGACTTTCACCCGGTCGAGGGTCTGCGTCAGGGCGCGCTCCGCCCTTACCGACTCCGCACCGCGTAGTTAATCGGGCGGCATCCAATGACACAGCCATCCGTCTTTGGCGGCACGCGACTTGACCCCTTCGAGCACGAGTTCGTGTGCATTGACCTGGAAACCACCGGGCTCAACGCCAACTCCGACACCATCATCGAGTTGGGCGCCGTCCGATTCAAAGGTGGCTCGATTCTCGACCGCTACCAGACCTTCGTCAACCCGGGCCGCAGAATCCCCCCGTTCATTCAGCAGCTAACCTCCATCCGTCCGGCCCAACTTGAACGCGCCCCCGCCTTTCACCGCGTCGCCGACCAGTTCGCCGACTTCATTGGCGACCTCCCCATCGTTGGTCACAACGTCGCCTTCGACCTTGGCTTCCTGCGCTCCCATCATCTGCCCCTCGACAACCGAAACTACAACACCTGGGACCTGGCCTCCATATTCCTCCCCACGTTGCCCGAATATAATCTGTCAGCGTTGGCCGACCGGCTGGGCCTCGACCACAGCCAAGCCCACCGCGCCAGCGCGGACGCTGAAATTACCGCTCTGGTATTTCACCGCCTCTTGAGGATCGCCAGCGATCAGCCCGCAGCCAAGATCGCCTTCATCGCTCGCGCCGCCCGCGCCGCCAACGCCCCGGTCGCCGACCTCCTGGAAGGTTTGATACCCCACGCCGCCGGCGCATCGGCGTCACCGCTCGATTCCGACCGCGCCGGCAGCTACGGCATTTCCGGCGTGCAGCTGGACCACCTGGCGGTGCAGGGCTCAGCCAACCAACCCGACGGCCCGCCCACCAGGGCCATCCGCAGCGAACTCACCGAGCAGCAAATCGAGGGTTTGCTGGACCCGGACGGGGTATTCGCCCGCTCCTTTCCCAATTTCGAGACCCGCCCCCAACAGGGTGAGATGCTCAAGGCCGTTACCCGAGCCATATTTCAGGGTCGCAAGCTCATCGTGGAGGGTGGAACCGGCATAGGAAAAAGCATCGCCTACCTCCTCCCCGCGGTTCTGTACGCCGCCTCCAACGGTCAGCGGGTGGTGGTGTCCACCAATACCATCAACCTCCAGGAACAGCTGATGCACAAGGACATCCCGGAGGTTCGGCGCATACTCGAGGAAGCCGGCATACTCGAACCCGGAGCCTTCCGGGCCGCGCAGCTCAAGGGCCGTTCCAACTACGTTTGTATCCACCGCTGGAACAATCTGGCCGGCTCCGATTCAATCAACGAAGACGAGGCCAGGGTCGTCGGCAAAACGGCAGTCTGGCTGGACGAGACTACAACCGGCGACCGCACCAGCCTTAACCTCCACATGCAGGATTGGACGGCATGGTCCCGTATCTGCGCCGATGCGATGGAAGGATGTCCCGCATTTCGCGGCGGCGCTCCCTGTTTCTTACGCCAGGCCCGCGATGAGGCAGAATCGGCCCATGTTCTGGTAATCAACCACGCCCTCCTCCTCGCAGATCTTGCCGTCGGCGGCACCGTCCTCCAGGACTACCAACGCCTGATCGTCGACGAGGCTCATCACCTTGAGGAAGAGGCCAGCCGGCAACTCGGCTTCGAAATCTCCGCCAACACCCTGACCCAGGAACTGGAGAGCATCTATCGCGTCATCAGCCAACTGAACAGCGCAGCTTCTCGTCTGGGAGACACGCTCGAGGCCCCACGCGCCCGCGAATCCGTGGCCAACGCCTCCGCAGCTTGCAATCAGGTCGGCCAGGCCTGGCAGCAGCTTTGGGAAGCCATCGACGCCCTGTATCGCGATGGCTCACGTCCGAACGACGGCGGCAGGGCCGACAACGACCGACAACCGCTAACGCTGGACGAAGCCGTGCGCCAGTCCCGTCCGTGGAGTGCCGCGTCTATCGAATGGGAATCCCTCTCGGCTTTCATGCGCGAATGCACTGGGTCACTTGCAACCCTGCACCGAGCGGCCCTTGACGGAATATTTCATTTGGTTGACGAAGGTCCGGCCGGCGAACTGGCCGGCGCCGTCGAGGCGCTCGCGGAAATCGACACCAATCTGGCCTCGATTTTCGGCCGTTTCGAGGAAGACCGGATCCAATGGCTGGACTTCGTGCGCCGCAACCTGACGCTGCACTCTACGCCCCTGGATGTGGGGCCGATCCTCGCCGAGCAACTCTTCGCCGCCAAGGAGTCCGTCGTCCTTACCAGCGCCACCCTCGCTACCGACTCCCGATTCGATTTCCTCCGCAAGCGCGTCGGGTTCCCCGAAGACTGCGACGAGTTGCTGGTCGACAGCCCGTTCAATTATCGGCGCAACACCCTCCTGCTGGTGCCCGACGATCTGCCCGACCCGCGACGCGGCGCCGACCATTCCAGCGGAACCGCCGAAGTCATCGTCAACATGGCGCAGGCTCTCGACGGGCACATGCTCGCCCTGTTCACCTCTCACACCGCCCTGCGCGACGCCTCCTTCCGGGTCCGCGGGCGCCTGCGCGCGGAAGGCATCTCCGTCCTGGCCCAGGGAATTGACGGAACGCCCCGTCAGCTGATCGGCCGATTGCAGACTGATCCCCGCGCCGTACTCCTCGGTACCGCCAGCTTCTGGGAGGGGGTGGACCTCGAATCCGGAATCCTTAGGGGCCTGCTCGTTTGCCGTCTCCCGTTCCCGGTACCCAACGACCCCGTGGTGAAAGCCCGCGGCAACCTCTACAACAACCCCTTCAACGAATACCAGGTTCCCAACGCAGTGCTACGCTTTCGCCAGGGTTTCGGCCGCCTAATACGCAGCAAGACGGACCGCGGGGCAGTCGTAATACTGGATCGGCGCATCCAGACCGCCAACTACGGAGACCGTTTCCTCAACGCCTTGCCACCCTGCACCATCCAGGCATCCACCGTTTCCAGCGTTGGGCGGCAGGCTGCCCAATGGCTCGGATTGTCCCGTTCCGCCTGACTCGTGCATCTGCAGATCGACCAGCCTTTCAATTTGGCCGAAAGCCTGGAGAGCGGCCAGGCCCACCGCTGGCGACGGTTGGAAGACGCTTGGTTCTCCGGCGTCCTCGGCGACCGCCTGCTCCACCTTCGGCAAACCCCGGATGGACTGGAGTACCGCGAATCGACACTCAATGGCAGTCCCGGTTCCGGGGAAACTGAGTCATTGCTCCGGGCATACTTTCGCCTCGACGACGATATCGCCGGCATTTACGATGAAATCTGCCGCGACCGCCGAGTTGCCGCTATGGTCGCCAGGTATCCCGGTCTCCGCATCCTGCGTCAGGAACCCTGGGAATGTACCGTCGCATTCATCTGCTCGGCCACCTCGAACATACCGCGCATCCATCAGAACATGGAATCAATGGCCCAGGCGCTGGGCCGACCGCTGGAACTCGGCGGCGAAGTTCGCCACACCTTCCCCTCGCCCAGTCAACTGGCATCGGCCGGCGAAACCGCCCTGCGCGATCTGGGGTTGGGCTTCCGCGCCCCTTACGTCATTTCCGCAGCCCACCAGGTCGCGGACGGCACGCTGGACCTCAACCAGTTGATTCGGCTCCCCTATCCGCAGACCAAGGCTCGTCTCATGGATTGCTACGGCATCGGCGCAAAAATCGCCGACTGCATCGCCGTATTCTCCCTGGAAAAGCTCGAGGCGTTCCCGGTGGACGTGTGGGTCCGCCGCGCCCTCGCGGAATGGTACTTCCCCATGCAGAAAAAACCACCCGACCGCGCTATGGTGGAATGGGCCCAGTCCTACTTCGGGCGCTACGCGGGCTACTCCCAGCAGTACCTCTTCCACGGCCGCCGCATGCAGAAGTAACCACACCACCCTCAACTCGCGCATACCCTGGATAAACGGCGGGACGCTCCGGGCATGACCCATCCCGCCGAACCTCCTCACTGGGCCGGCGTCCGTTAAACGCATAGAGGCGGCGCATGCGCCGCCCCGCTCTATTTCTGTGACGCCGGGACCTAGTGGCCGCAGCCGCAGAACCCGCCGCAGCCGCCACCCATCGGCGCCGGCATCGGAGAACCACCCAAGTCCGCCATGTCGCTGGCGAATCCGTCGCCCTTGCTCACGGCCGCGAATACTGAGATGGCTCGCTTCGCTGGCTGCTCACAGTGCGGGCAGTCCGCCCCTGTAGCAGACATGGACTGCAGTTTTTCAAACTTGTGCCCGCACGTCGGACACGCGTACTCATAAATCGGCATGTCAATCACTCCCACAGTCGGTTGGTGATTCCGAATATAACCCCGCAACGCTCAGAGCGTCAAGCCGATCTCCCCTCACGCGTACCTACTTTGGGTTGAGGGGTTGAAACAGGTCGGCCTCTCCGGGTAAGGAACGGGTTACCAACCACAGTTCCGCCAGGGGAGGCCGACCGTGTCATGGTATCACCGCATCGCCACCTTTCGGAACCACTCGTTGCCGGAGTTGCGCTCCACACGTCGCACCAATCTGGCCCTGCTCACTGCGGCCATTCTCCAGCGGCGCGTCCTAGCCATATCGGTGTTGGTGCGGGCCTGGCAGATCCAACTGCCCTATTCCCACCATCAGCGTAAGAGGGTGTCTAAAAAGGGTCTAATTGGGATGGGCGCATGAAAGCAGAGACGGAGCAGTTGGTCGTAGCGTTTGAGTATGGAACGACCAGATTATCCCAGCGACCTCAGCGACCGAGAATGGCAACTGCTGGAACCCCTGTTGCCGCCGCCCAAACCGGGCGGGCGGCCGATCACCTACCCCAGACGGGAGATCGTCAATGCCATCCGCTACGTACTGCGCACCGGCTGCTCCTGGCGGATGTTGCCTCATGACCTGCCACCCTGGCGCATCGTGTTCCATTACTTTCGCACCTGGCGTCGGGACGGGAGTTGGCAGCGAGCCCACGACACCCTGCACGCCATGCTGCGCCATGCCCAGGGCCGAGAGACCAGCCCCAGCGCGGCCATCATCGACAGCCAGTCGGTGAAGACCACGGAAAAAGGGGGCCCAGAGGTTACGACGCGGGCAAGAAGGTGAAGGGACGCAAACGCCATATCGTAGTAGATACCCTGGGACTGCTGCTGGCCGTGACGGTGCATCCGGCCCACATTCAGGATCGGGACGGCGCTCGGCTGGTGCTGACCCGACTATCGGGACGTTTCCCTCGGCTGCAACTGATTTGGGCTGATGGGGCGTACAGCGGAAAATTGGTGCAGTGGGCCAAGACGGTGGGCGACTGGACGCTGGAGTTGGTACGTCGTCCAGCAGAGCAGCACTCCTTTCAGGTGCTGCCCCGGCG
>JAJDXU010000394.1 GCA_022823105.1 Dehalococcoidia bacterium | reverse complement strand
GTCGGGGCGGGCCCTCACGCGTACCCACCTTGCCCAACCTGCCATTCCGAGCGCCCCTGCCGCCCCAAATGCAGTTGGCATAGACAGAAATATGCGTGCCAAAGCGCCTGACTTTTTGTGATTTACCCGCCTTTTCTGGCCAAAAGTCCTGCCATCGCCCCCCATAATCCCCCAAAAACCCCAGCTCAGACACCCACGGCCCCGCTGACACTTCCGTCTTGCTCCAACCCCTACCTCATCCGTACCATATTACCCAGCGCCCCAATGCCAACCCGCCACCCGGACCCGCGAGGGCCGTGCCAATGCCCACGTCCCGACACCGCGAACCTCCCGCCCCCCAACCCGCTCACCTGCCCACCAATACCACTGAAATCGCCGCCAAAACCCTGCCATCGGCCCCCAATTCAGCCCCACGGCCCACCTGATGTCCTACTTGAAAGAACGGAGACGAGAGGAAATGAACGGGAAATCGACTTTTCCGTCCCTTCACCACGCAATTGCAAGTGGGTACGCGTGAGGGGCGGGTCGTGTTGCCGATGTTTAGTGCCCATGCTAATCTGCGTGGCGGCATCAGGAATGACCAACTGATTAGCCCCGCCGCTGCGGGGACGGAGACGTGAAATGAGAATCACCGGCGGGACCACGCGGGTACTCCAAACACCGGCGGACAATCCGCTGGTTGTAGGCATCGACCAGCCCGGCACGCGGGAGTTTGTGACGCTTGACCTGCACACCGACGAGGGCATCTCAGGCGTCGGCCTCACCTTCTTCGGAGGGCCGTTGGTACACGCGCTGCGGCGGGCGGTGGACGACCTGGTTGGCCTGGCAACGGGTGAGGACCCGATGAATCCCGAGGCGGTCTGGGGCAAGCTCATGGATGCGTGCGCGTCCGCGGGCCCTGAAGGGGTGTTGTCCCTGGGACTGGCGGCGGTGGACATGGCCGTTTGGGACATCAAGGGGAAGGCATTGGACCAGACGGTTTGCAGCCTGCTGGGAGGATACCGGGACCGGGCGCCGACCTACGCCAGCGGCGCGCTGATGCGGCCCATGGGCCTGGAGTACCTGTCCGAAGCCGGGCCGCGCCTGGTGGAACAGGGTTTTCGACAGATGAAAACCCAGATGGGGGCGGAGCCGACCGCGGCGCGTGAGGTGGCGCGGATCCGCACGCTGCGCGAGGGCATCGGGCCGGACATTGACCTGATGTGCGACATCAACCAGCTTTGGAACGTGAACCAGGCCATCCAGATCGGCGCCATGGTTGAGGAGTACAACCTGTTCTGGCTGGAGGACGTGGTGGCGCGGGACGATTACCAGGGATTGGCGCGGGTGGCCGACGCGCTGGTAACGCCCATCGCGGCTGGTGAGTATGTGTATGGCATCCGTTCCTTCCGGCACATGCTGGAGCAGCGGAGCGTGGACATCGTGATGGTGGACCTGCTGCGGGCCGGCGGGATCACGCCGTTCCGGAAGATCGCAGGGATGGCCGAGGCGTTCAACCTGCCCGTGGTGTCGCACCTGATTCCGGAGGTGCAGACTCACACCATTGCCGCCATCCCCAACGGGCTTACGGTTGAGTACATGCCGTGGACGCTGCGATTGTTCGACGAAACGCCGGACATCGTGGACGGCGAGATAGTGGTGCCGGACCGGCCGGGGCTGGGCCTTTCCTTCAGCCAGGACGCCGTCGCGCAGTACGAAGTTGCGTAACCACATTTCAACATCGATGCACAGGATAGACAGGATGATTTTCCCCTGTTCCTGATCCATGTGAACGACGAATTTCCGCACAACCACATCGAGGAGATAGACCAATGGCTGCTTACCAACTGCGGATTTACACCATCAACCGGGGCATGATGGACTCGTGGCTGGGCGTGTTCAACGAGCACATCCGGCCGCTGCACGACCGGCTGGGGATTCCGGTGGTGTCGAGCTACGTGAACGCCGACCGCACGGAGTTCATCTGGGTGCGGCGCTTCGACAGCGCGGACGAGATTGCCGAGAAGGAAGCCGCGTACTTTGCATCGCCGGAGCGCTCGGCGCTGGGCGACCGGCCGACGAGCCACATCGCGAAGATGGAGGTTCGGGTGATGGACGGAGTGGAGGAGACGGCAGGGGTGGCGTAACGCACCCGTCGGCCAGGCCATTGCATCGGCGCGACGAGTAGGGGCGAATAATTATTCGCCCCTACAAAGTTTTGACCATCTCTCGATGGGGGATGCCCTCCTCGAGGAACATTTCGCCGACTTCTTCGTAACCGTGTTGGGCGTAGAATGACTTGACGTATTCCTGGGCGTGGAGGGTGATCTGCCGGAAGCTCAGTGAGCGGCCCTGTTCTTCCAGGAACGCGAGCACCATGCCGCCCACGCCGCTGCGTCGCCAATCGCGTTCGACGGCCATGCGGCCGATATGCGGGCCCTTGCCGTCGACGTCGGGCAGGAGGCGGCCGGTGCCGATCACCGTACCTTCATGGAGCGCAACGGCGTGCACGGTATCGGGGGCGGAATCGGCGTTGTCCACCTCAACGTCCGCGGGGATGCCCTGCTCGCCGACGAATACGCGCATGCGCACGGTGACGGCGCCTTCAAGTTCAGCCGAGGTTTCCACCACCTTGACTGTGACGTCCTGGGTTGGAGTGGAGGACGGCATCAGGCAGTCACGCGCAGCGCGGGCTAGGAGTCGCCAGCAGCGGCGACGCTTTGGGCAGCGTGCCACGAGGCGTTGACGTTGCCCCAGTAGGATTCCCAATCGCGTCGGGTTTCTGCCTCGCTGATGCCGCTCCAGTAGGCCGGGGACTCCAAAGGCAGGGCCTGTTCGACGCGGATGAGGGCGACGGCGCGCACGGCATCGGCCAACCGCTGGAGGGTTACCGTGCCGTTGCGCATGCGGTCCACGATTTCATCGAATACGTCGTCGTCGCGATGGATGGCGGCGACGCCCTTGAAGCGGTATCCCTTGCGGGCGAATACGTCCAGGGTGTTGATCTCGATGGCGGGGTTCTGCTCGAGGTTGCGCATGGTGCCCGGGGAGGCCAGGTCGGTGAACAGCAGATGGTCGTCGTCCCATACCATGACGGTGCCCTTGGGTGAGAGGTTGGGCGTGCCGTCGGGACAGACAGTGGCCACGAAGATCAGTCGCTGTTCGGTTAGCGCCTGTTGCATTGGCGCGGTGAGAATACCCATGCTGCCCCTGTTGCCTGCGTTGTCAAGTGGATGTTGCGGCGCATGCCGGTTGGTCGGCGGCGGCGGGCCACCGGCATAAATCCGGGGGAATGGCCGGCGCCGTCATTTGACATTGTACCTGCCCGTCGTTAGCATTGCATTACGTTCCCTCAAAAGCCCCTTTTCCGCCACCAAGAGGAGGCCTCCGT
>JAJDXU010000151.1 GCA_022823105.1 Dehalococcoidia bacterium | reverse complement strand
GGCGTCGGTTGAACGGGGCGCACCTGCTGCCCCTGGTCCGGGCCGGCGTCGTCTTCGTCGATGGCGTCATCCGGACGGAGGATCGGAAGGAGGCCGCCTGATCACGTCAAGGGCCGATCCACAACATTTGACAATTCCTCGGGCGTCGTTGTGAACTCCGAATCGCCTGTCTGGCGGGGAACGCACGCCAGAACAATCGCCATTGTACCTGCTCAGGATACCACACACAGATTGCAGCGCAGGAGGCGGTCGAGCAGCGCCGTGACGGCGGCGGTGTCGCCAAGTAGCTTCCCCCAGTCCTCCACCCGGTCGGTTCGAGGTGAGGATCAGTCGCGGTACTCCCACTTGGCGCCGTCGTCAGTCTTGTGGGACGCTCACGCTCTGAGCTTCGAACACCCCTTCAAGTTGGGGAGCGGCGTACCCCCCACCGGGGAGCCAGTGCCCTCGAATTGTAAATCGGGTTTCATTGATGTGCGGCGCTGGGATGAGAATTCCACGCGCCACATCTGTGTATGGCGAGCCGTCGCTGCTAGCAAACTCGAGGAAAATGATGAGCCCACGGTCACCACCCCTGTGCCACGTACCGGTGATCGTGCGGACCGTGTTGCCGTTGAGTGCCTTACCAGATATTGTTCCAGTGTTAATGATGGGACTGTCGATTGCAGGGCCAAAGTCCAGGGAGAGTTCGACGGGTCCGTACACAACCTCCCCGTTCGACTGTAGAGCGATTAGACGGTAGCCGAGTGGAATCTCTTGTGCCTGCAGTACCGCGAAGCCCAAGAGCACGATTAGAGCCGCCAAGGAAAGAGTCTTTAACATCTCTGAACCTCCTTTTGAACGGTGGAGCGCGACGGCGGCGTCGCGGATGCTCCCAGAATCTCCTCAACGTCAGTCAACCGCCTTGATCCTCCCTGGCACCCAATTCCGTGTCGAAACCTCATCGACCGTCACCGTGTCCACTGTGGTCGATTCGCCGGTCGGTCGGGTGGGTCGGATAACGGGCTCTTCTGTCGACTTGGGCCTGCGTTGAGTGGTGGAGCGGTCGGGTTTACCCGATCCATCACCGGTCCGTCCTCACTAGGCGGAACCCAATCCAGGGGCGGGAATAGATGCTAAAGTCACGTGGCTGACTGTCGTTGCACTGGGGAGGAGACCGATAGTTGCAGCCCCGTACGGTGTATGTGGGCCCGACCCAGTCGGGCGACGCTGAGCGTGGCCCGCGTGGATCCTCCACGGTCATGCCCCCGGGGTACCAGCCCCAGAAATCTTGCGTCCATTCGCTGACGTTTCCGAGCATATCGTGCAGTCCGAGGCTGGTCGGTTGCTTCAAGCCGACAGGGTGTGGCTGTCCTTCGCTATTGTCGCGGTGCCATGCGAAGTCATCCAGGTCGCGCAAGGCACTATGCTCGTGCCCTCCGGCCTGAGCGGCGTATTCCCACTCCGCCTCCGTGGGCAGGCGGTACGTGTGCCCATTGGTGGACGTGGCGTTCAAAACGGCAACGAAACGTTGTACATCGTCCCACCCGACGGACGTTATCGGACATCGTGCGCAGGTCTGCTGGTATCGGGGAATACTACCAAGTACCGTTTCCCACTCCGATCGGGTAACCTCGTGCCGTCCGATTGCGAAGGGTTGGGTGATGAAAACGTGCCGGCTCTGGTAGTAGCTGTCAGGGTGCGTCCTGGGCCACCCGCGTTGGGGCGGCGTGGCGGACGGGCGCATCGTGAACTGCCCGGCGGGAATACGTACGAACTCCATCTGGGCGAGGACATCCCGAGTCGCGCTGAGCTGGCGTTGTTGCCTCGCATGCTCGGCGGCCCGGCGCTCGCGTTCCCGGTCGAGTGCGTCGATTGCGGCCGTAGCTTCGTTCATTACAGTCAGGGCATCGAGATAATTCTCGCCGTCGCGGCCCGTGAGCGCGAGGTAGCGGATGGCGGATGCTTGTGAGCGTTCCCAGTTGGCTAGGGCCCTCCAGACGCGGGCGTACCGGTGGTGATATTCGGCCGGGATCTCCAGGTCGTGCTCGGCTTGTAGGGCGTCGATCTGCGCCATCGCGGCGCGGGCGCCAGCGGAGTCATCGTCGCGCACGGACTGCTCGGCGCGGAGGAGGTAGCTGTCGAGCAGAATTGCCGGCGGCAGTTGGCCGAGCGCGGTTGGCCGCGTAGATGGCAGGCCGTCGGGCGGCGGTTCAGGGCGGAGAGTGCCTCCAGCAGTGCGAGGGGGGGCGACGGCTGCGGCTGCGGAGTCGGGGTTGTTGGCAGCCGGGAGTTGCGCGGTGGAGTCGGGTGCAGCGGTGGTCGCGGCGGTGGCGGAGCGAGATGGTGGCGGCGGTGCTCCGGCCGCCGTGAGACGGTCAGCGTCCGTGCGCGACAGATAGCCAGTCGGTGGCACCCCACGGGCTTCTTGCCAGCGGCGAATTGCTGCGCGGGTGCGCGGGCCGAACAGGCCGTCCGGCGTGCCGGGATCGAAGCCCTCGTTGCGGAGTCCGTGTTGAATCAGCCGCCGGGTGGACCGGTCGAGGGCGAGCGCCGCTTCGGCGGCGGCGGCGGGGTCCTGGGGGGCGGCAACCGTCAAGGGCTCCCCGACGGCAGCGCCAGGCGTTGCGGCCACGCCGGCGGCCGCGAGCAGGCACACGAGGAGCGTCAGCGGCAGAGCGGCGGCCGCGAGCGTGTCGGATGGCATCGCTGGTCCTCCTGCTCTCTCGTGGAGAAGAGCGTGGTTCCCGCGCCGTACTCGTCCTGAAGGCCAGCGCCGATTCCAAGGATCGGACCCCACCCTCTGGAACTTTCGCATCTGATCATCTAGACGGATGAGCGGCGGAAACCGAACGGTGGCGGGCGAAGAAATTACAGATCCTCGGCCACTGCGCCGCGAAGCCCCGCCGCGAACGCCGCCGCGGTCGCCGGCCGCAACGGCCGGGGGGCCGACA
>JAJDXU010000478.1 GCA_022823105.1 Dehalococcoidia bacterium | reverse complement strand
GCCGTTACCGCCTCCTTCCGGTACAAGACGGCGACCAGTGGCGATGACTTCGAGTGGGCCCAGGTCCTGCTCACCTTCGCGCCCGGCGAGACCAGCAAGACGGCGCAGGTGGTGATTATTGATGACGGCCTCAGCGAGGGGAACGAGTCCTTCGGGATGTACCTGGCCTTTTCCTATACCGGCACTCCCATCGCCAGGGAGCAGGGCGAGGGCCTCATCGTGGACGACGACTAACCGGCACGCTCCGGGGCGCGCTGTCCCAGGAGGATGGATATCATGGTGGAGACGCAGCCGGTGGTTGCGTCTCCGCTTTTTGCTGGCTAGCAATGCCGAAAGGCGCGTCGCTTGCGTTGCAGTCCTTGTTGCCAGCCAGGAGCCCCTGACCGCGCTGGCTGGCCTTCGGGCAATCCGTTGCGGCGGGGCGAGCGTGCCGTTCCCCGGCGGGGCTGGGCCATGACGTGAAAGTGCGCTAGCTGACCCAGGCGGCAAGTCGGCTCACGGCCATATGCAGCGGCGGTCCTGCGCGAACCAAAAGCCCCGCATGATCGCGGGGCTCAGGGGCATTGTTGCGCTGCGCTCATTGGCGGCGGCAAATCAGACGCCGCTTACACCGCCAACTCGAACCGCAACGTGAAGGTTCTTGATTTTATCCAGTTTGGTGGGCCTGGATGGACTCGAACCAACGACCTCAGTCTTATCAGGACTGCGCTCTAACCGCCTGAGCTACAGGCCCACGTGGGAATACCATTATAGCGTGAACCGGGTGGTGCGCAAGGGTCGGATTGCGCTCGACGGCGCCGCTTACGGAGTAGCGCGGCTATCTACCCCTGAGCGTGTTCAAAGACAACCGACGCTCAAGGTTTGAAAAAGCGTTTTTCCAGACGGGAAGCGCAGCGAAAACGCTATCACCCGTCCGATTTCGGAACCCACAAGGCCTTTTCTTCGGCAGCGGTCGTTTGTAACTGGATTCACAATACGCTATAATTGCCATACCCAGCAGGGTTGGGAGGGATCGCATAGTGGTCTAGTGCGGGCGCCTGCTAAGCGCTTATCCTGGGAAACCGGGATCGTGGGTTCGAATCCCACTCCCTCCGCCATTCCCCGGACGAAAACCGACTGGGACGACCTGTATCTACGGAAATCGCGGCAAATGCAGACTTACCACATCTGGACGATTGGCTGCCAGATGAATACCGCCGACTCCGAGCGACTGGGGTCGGCGTTGCAGCAAATGGGCCTTACGGCGGCAGCGCGGCCGGCTGACGCCGATGTTGTCGTGCTGAACTCATGCGTCGTGCGGCAGTCGGCTGAGGACAAGGTGACAGGCACTCTGAACCTGACCCAACCACTGAGGAAGAAGCGACCGGATTCAGTCCTGGCGCTGACAGGGTGCATGGTGGGGCCACGGACGGAGGAACTGGAAAAGCGGTTCCCGCATGTTGATCTGTTCCTGCGACCACAGCAGTTCGAGCCACTGCTGGAACTGGTAGGCGAACGATTGGGTCTGGACTGGCAGGGATGCGTGGGGTCGTTGGCGCCGCAGCAGCCGGACGTGGCGACGTACGTGCCGATCATCCACGGGTGCGATTTGATGTGCACGTTCTGCATCATTCCGTATCGGCGGGGGCGGCAGGTGAGCCGAGCCGTCAGCGACATTGCACACGAGGTGGAGTTGCTGGCGGCAAGGGGCGTGCGCGAGGTCACAGTGCTCGGCCAGACCGTCGATGCCTACGGGCACGACCGGGACGATGGGCACGACCTGGCCGACCTTTTCGAGCGATTGAATGACATCGACGGACTGGACCGGATTCGATTCTTGACGTCGCATCCATCCTATATGAGCAGCCGGATCATCAGATCGGTGGCGGAATTGCCCAAGGTGTGCGAGCACATCAACCTGCCGGTGCAGTCGGGTGATGATGAGGTTCTACAGCGGATGCGCCGTCCCTACACGACGGCGGAGTACCGGGACATCATCAGCGAGATACGCGACACCATACCGGATGTCACCGTCAGTACGGACATTATCGTGGGGTTCCCAGGGGAGGCCGAGGCACAATACCGGAACACGCTGCAGTTGGTAGAGGACCTGCGGTTCGATAAAGTACACGGAGCGGCGTACTCGACACGCCCGGGAACCATCGCGGCGCGCACCATGGATGACGATGTGTCCCAAGAGGACAAGCAGAGGCGGCTGAAGGGCCTGGAGGAGATGCAGGAAAGTATCCTGACGAGCATCAACTCGGGCTACCTGAACGAAACGGTGGAGGTGCTGGCCGAGAACCGCAAGCGCGGCAGTTGGACCGGCCGGACCCGCGGAAACAAACTGGTGTATTTCGATATTGAAGAGTCTGATCACTGCGCGGCTGACATAGACCTGACCGGCAAACTGGTGGACATACGCATCACGCGTGCCGGTCCGTGGTCGCTGGCCGGAGTGACGGTCTGACCCCGGGATTTCGCATGCAAGGAGGTGGCGATCATGGTTACACAAACCAGGCAACCTACAATCCCTCTCACTGAGATAGAACACGCCGCCTTCTGTCGACCCGAGGATGAACTGCCAGCCAAGTCGCTGGCCGAAGAACTGGCGATCAACGTACGCTGGCAGAAGATTCCCGGCGAGTATTTGGCCTGCTCACCGGCGGAGTTGGACGAGCGGATCGGCGTGGCGCGGCGTGCGCTGGGCGAATCCGTAACCGTGCTGGGCCATCACTACCAGCGCGAGGAGATCATCAAGTATGCCGACTTCCAGGGCGACTCCTTTCTGCTGAGCCAGGAAGCGGCCTCACGGCCTGAGGCGGACTTCATCGTCTTCTGCGGCGTGCACTTCATGGCGGAGACGGCGTGCATCCTGGCCGGGGACCACCAGCAAGTGATCCTCCCCAATATCACCGCCGGCTGTTCCATGGCGGACATGGCGCCGATCCAGGACGTGGAGGACGGTTGGGAAGACCTCCAAGATGTGCTGGGAGACCAGGGCGGCATCCTGCCGGTGACGTACATGAACTCCGTGGCGGCGATCAAGGCGCTGTGCGGGCGTAATGGCGGGGCAGTGTGCACATCGTCCAACGCGACCGCCGTGCTGGAGTGGGCGTTCGGTGAGGCCGACCGTGTGTTGTTCCTGCCGGACCAGCACCTGGGCAGAAATACCGCCCTGGAACTGGGTATTCCCCTGGACGAAATGGTGGTTTGGAACCCCTTCAAAGCCATGGGAGGAAACACGCCGGAACAGCTACGCAAGGCCAAGATGGTGCTCTGGCAGGGCCATTGCTCAGTCCACACTAGGTTTACGACCAAGCAGATCGAATCGGCGCGGGAGCGCTATCCCGACGTGACCGTACTTGTGCATCCGGAATGCCCGATGGAGACGGTAGACGCCGCCGACATGAACGGTTCGACCGAATTCATCCGGAAAACCATCAACGAGGCTCCGGCCGGGTCGGTGTGGGCGGTTGGCACGGAGATCAGCCTGGTGAACAGGTTGGCTATGAACAACCCGGACAAAACGGTGTTCTGCCTGGATCCGGTGAGTTGCCCGTGCTCAACGATGTACCGGATACACCCGGCGTACCTTCTCTGGACGCTGGAGAGCCTGGTGGCAGGCGAAGTGGTCAACCGGATTACGGTTTCCGACGAGATGCAGCAGGAGTCTCGGGTCGCGTTGGAGCGGATGCTGGCGCTACGGTAACAGCAGTTCGAGACAGCCGTGAAACGAAAGCGCCCCGGTCGTTCCCGGGGCGCTTTCGTCGTCGGGTGATCCAACCTGTGTCAGTACAGGTCGAAAACGCGCTGGCGGACGTTGAATATGAAGCCCGGCAGTTCGGGGTCGCCGTTGACTGATTCAGGGTCACTAAGAATCTCGGGTTCAGCCGCAGGGCGGTAGATGTGAACCTGCCGACCGAATGGGTCGATGAGCCAGCCGAGAGCGACACCGCAAGCGATCCACTCTTCCATCTTGGCTTGCCGGTCCGCCAATCGGTTAGAGGCAGACACGATTTCGACCACGAATCTGGGGGCGAAGGGCACGCTGTGGGGCCGTTGACCCGCCGGGGGTAAGTCCTCAAGCTGATCAGGCGCGATCCAACCAGCGTCCGCAGCCCGACGTCCTAGATGTGGCATTCGGACCAAGCCACTTCCGATGAGCACGAGGCCACCTGACCCGTCGTTCAACCAATTTTGCAGGTCGACTTGTACATTGAATTGCCTTTGCTGACCATCCAATCCCTCGGACGCCTTCGCTTGTAGTCTCCCCCGCTGGTCGATCTCGAACTGGTAGCCCATATCCTCGTTGTCAGACGTGAAACGGAGGAACCAATCATCCAGGGCGTCATCATCGGGTAGAAGAGACAGGATTGACGAGAAATCCAGCGAGAACGGAGTAGGCAGGTCAGCAACGGATGGCAGTTCGGCGATGATGGGATCGGCGACGGTTTGGGAGGTCATGGCGTGCGTTGCCTAGGCTGCGTCGTCGAGGCAGTCGCGGAGGGGGCGGTTGATGCAGGAGAAAATGGGGGTGTCATTCAGGGTGTAAGGGCGGGCCCTGGATTCGCGGAGTTCCATGACAAGATCCAGAAATGTGCCGGGTTCGTCGGTCTCGAAACCGAGGACGAACTCGGGGTCGTCCAGACCGAATGAGTAGGCGGTGGAGATTTTGACCTGTGGGTACTTGTGGCCGATGACGAAGTGCTCGTTCATCAACTCCTGGCGATCTTCCTTGGGCAGCTGGTACCAATCGTGGGTCTTCCAGAAGGGGTACATGAACAGGTAGCGTCGCCCGACGATGCGCATTGAGGCCGCCTCGCCGGTCCCCTCCTGGCCCTCATGTTGGTGGTCGTCGATGTATGGGGAGCGACGCGTCATGCCCAGATAAGAATGGGGAGTGTCGAGGTAGCCACCCAGTCGGGTCCGGTTCAGATGCGCCGCGAGTTCATTGATGGGCTCGAGTTCCGGGCAAACGCCCCAGAGCATGAAATCTGCGTCGCCGCGGGTACCCACGAGGGTGTAGGTGTTCAGGGAGACACGGTCGGCGTGTTCCGCGGCCACCGCGGCGAACTCGTCCTTGGCAGCGTCGCGCTCTCCAGCTTGGAGTCTGCGCCATTCCGGTTGGATTTTATAGAACGTGTACTTGACGAAATCGCGGCGCGGGTCGGCCATATTGAGATCTCCTTGGAATTCGATGCAAATTGCAGGGACAGGGCTGGTCAGATGCATTGTAGCACCGGGACTGGGACTTTACGGCTGAACCCGAACCGGATGTTACATGATGATGTGCATGCAACCGTCGAATGGCAGGGGCGGAAATGCGCTACAATCGCCAAGCGAGCAATCCGCAGTCTCATAGAATCATCCGGAGGGAGAGCGATGGTCACGATTGGGGAAGGTCAGTTCGTTTACGAGGTCCAGGAAGGCTGGGGGCGGTTGCCGCAAGGCTTCGCGTTCAAGGAAGTGGCGGCGGTGGGCTGCGACCAGGATGACAACGTGTACGCCTTCAACAGGGGCGAACACCCGATGATCGTGTTCGACAAGGACGGAAACTTCATCAAATCATGGGGCGAAGGAGTTTTCCCGCGGGCGCACGGGATTACGATGTCGCCGGACGGCACCATGTTCTGCACCGACGATGGGGACCACACGGTGCGCAAGTGCACGCTGGATGGGGAGGTTCTGCTAACGCTCGGAACCAGCGGGCATCCGGCGGTCTTCATGTCGGGCGACCCGTTCAATCGCTGCACGCACGTGGCGATTGACCCTCGCAATGGAGATTTCTTCGTGTCCGACGGTTACGGAAACGCGAGGATTCACAAGTACAGCCCGGACGGGCGATTGCTGTTTTCGTGGGGCGAGTCCGGGACGGGTCCGGGCCAGTTCAACATCGCGCACAACATTGGGACCAGCAGCGACGGACGGGTTTTCCTGGCCGACCGGGAGAACCACCGGGTACAGGTGTTCAACTCGGACGGCCATTTTCTCGACCAGTGGGTGAACATGGCAC
>JAJDXU010000039.1 GCA_022823105.1 Dehalococcoidia bacterium | reverse complement strand
CCTCGCCCGTTGGGACAGCCGGTCCGCCCACGGCATCTGGTGCGACGCCAACGGCGACATTTTCCTCGCCCTCACCGGCGACCGCGCCGTCGACAAATACGGCCGCAACTAAATCCCCGGCGCCCCACTACCAGGTAGGGGCGGGTTTGCAACCCGCCCCAACTCATTAAAACCAACGCCCGGATATATCTGCCGGGCGTTGCTTGCTGCCTGGTTTAAAACTCGTCAGTCTGCAGTTGCAACCGCCGCCTGCTCCTCGGCTTTCTTCGCCAAACTCCCCTTGTAGTCGTCGAGCGTAAGATGACCGTCCCCGAAGTAGTTGCCGTGCGTAACCCGGATCGCCTCCTCGGACTCCGCTATCAAGAGCACGTACTCCATGCGCAGCGGGATGCCGGTCTCAACGAAACGCTGCAACTCATCGGCCTGGCTTTCCTCCAAACGCCGCAGCTCGTGCAACGCCTCCTTACGCCGTTCGGGCTCTGGGTATTCAGTCAGGTTGCGCAATCGATGTTCGTGCCGGTCATATTCCACCAGGAACCATTTCAATTTTCGTTCCCGTTCCATGGGATCCCCCACAACAAGTAATGCGATTCGTTCCGCCATAGTATAACATTGCCGCGAACGGCTTTCGGCATGCGTTACCGCATCTGGGCAATCAGTGCCAGAACTTCATCCGCTGCATTCGTCGGTGGCGCTTCGCCGGTCCGGTCACAGGCCCAATAGACATCAGACAAATCATCGAGGGCTCGCCGGATGCCGCAATCGCCGCCGCCATATTTAACCGACGAATCGTAAGCCGTTGCCAACTCCGACAAGCGAGCCCATTCCCGCTGGTTTCGCGTTCGTACCTGGACCTCAACAAATTTTTCATCACGCCTGATTACCACGTGAACCGCCCGATACCCGCTGTGTGGATTTTCACGTATGTCGTATGCGCGGTAAACGTCAAAATCCGTTTGCAGTCGCACGTAGATTTCATCCTGTTCAGATTTGTTTTCTGATACCAGCCTGCAACCCGCGATGTCTTGCATCCGAGACAGCCGGATGCGGGAGTCCCGCTCTAACTTCGCAATTACCGATTCCGGCCTTTTCAACCGCCCGCCATCAGGCTGTCCCATCCCTAACCGCCCCATATCGTACATAACAAGCAGTTGGGCATTGAGAAAAGTCTCGCGGTAGTCCGCGAGCAGCGCACGATCCTCTGCCGTCGCCGACTCCCGCAGCCGCTCCCCCAATCGGTCAATCTGACGCCGGGACAAACCGGCTACGCCCGGCGTCGCCAACCGACTTAGCCCCCGGCCACCGCCGGCACTATGCTGACCTCGTCGCCCGACTTGATCGACGTCTTCAACCCTGCGTCAAAGCGAATGTCCTCGCCGTTCACGTAGATGTTCACGAAGTAACGCAGTTCGCCATCCTCGTCCAGCAGCCTCTCCTTGAAGCCGGGATAGTCCGATTCCAGCCGGTCAATCATCTGCGAGAGATCGTCAACGTCCAGCTCCACCTTGTCGGCTCCGCCGGTCATCCGTCGCAACGGTGTGGGAATACGTACCATAACGCCCATTGGGGATTCTCCTCCTATAGTTCTGCAAGCCCCGGGGCGTCATCAGTCGCCGGGGGTTAGCCCTCAATTACGTCTCCGGCTATCGGGTCAACGCGCACGCCGCTGTCGGCCACCCACGTCAATCCCCGCTGGATCTCGTCGTCCGTCCCGTCCAGTTCCAGGATCACCCACCCCATGTCGGCGCGCACGTCCGCCCGCCGGATGTTCGTGACCACGTCGAAGTCATGGCCCAGTCGATAGATGATGGGCTCCCTGACCATGTCCGCCGAGAAGGTGAACCGCACCCGTTGCCTCGCCATCGTGTCCTACACTCCGGCCGCGACCCGGCTTTCCAGCGCTGCTTCGAACGACCCCATCATCGGCTTCACCACCAGCGGATTCACCACCTCTTCAACGGCCTCTTGTGTCTTTAGCCCGTTGCCCGTGATGTAGGCAACCGTAAGCTCGTCCGGTCCGATTGCTCCGGTCTCGGCCAGGTATTTCAGGGTGGATACCGTCACGCCGCCCGCCGTTTCCGTGAACACTCCCTCGGTTTCGGCCAGCAGCTTGATGCCCTCCACCACCTGGTTTTCCGGTACGGCATATCCACTGCCGTCCGACTCGCGTATCACCCGCAGCGCGTAGATGCCGTCGGCGGGGTTCCCGATGGCCAGGGACTTGGCGATACTGTCCGGGCGCACCGGCCGAATCTGGTTCCGGTGGTTCTCCCACGCCGTCACTATCGGCGAACAGCCCGCCGCCTGCGCCATGTGCATCCGCGTCGTCACCGCCGGATGATGCACCGTATTCTGGTCCGCTCCGAACGGCATCGGGTCCACGCCGTCCAGTAGCCCCAGGCACGCCAGCTCATTGAACCCCTTCCATATCTTGGTGAACATCGCGCCGGACGCCGACGGCACCACCACGTGATCGGGAATCCGCCAGCCCAACTGCTCCGCCACCTCATAGCCCAGCGTCTTGCTGCCCTCGGCGTAGTAGGGCCGCATGTTGATGTTCACAAACGCCCAGTGGTAGTTGTCGCTGATCTCGCTGCACAGCCGGTTCACCTCGTCATAGGTGCCGTCAACCGCCACCAGCGTCGGGTTGTACACCGCCGCTCCAATCACCTTCCCCCGCTCCAGGTCCGCCGGTATGAACACCACCGCGTCCACGCCCGCCCGCGCGGCATGCGCCGCCACGCTGCACGCCAGGTTTCCGGTGCTCGCGCACGCCAGCGTCTCGTAACCGAACTCCACGGCCTTCGTGGCCGCCACCGACACCACCCGGTCCTTGAATGAAAACGACGGATTCACGCTGTCGTTCTTGATGTACAGATTGTTCAGTCCCAGCCGCTTCCCAAGGTTCTTCGCTTTCATCAATGGCGTGTAGCCCGCCATTATGTCCACCGGATCTTCCGCCGACGCCGGCAGCAGGTCTTCGTACCGCCAGATGCTCAGCGGCCCCTGGGCAATCCGTTCGTGGCTCACCACCTCGGAAATGGTCACGTAGTCGTAGATGACCTCGAGAGGTCCAAAGCAGAAGTCGCAAACGTTCAGCGGGTCGCCCGGGTATTCACGCCCGCACTCCCGGCATTTTAGTCCTTTGATGAAAGCCACCGGATGGTACCTCCGTTGGTCGTTCGCTCCGCCTCATCGGCCGAGCATCGGTTCTCGTTGAACCTGATAGTCCTGTCGCAAGATGGATATTGTGCCAGAGGCCGCCATCACTGGCAACCGACCATCCAGTGGGCGCCCCCGATCGCTGACCCGTAACTGTACGAGTTCTGGGGGTAAACGCTGCCCCTAATGCATCGGGTGATACCAGTGGCTGTCGAAGAACATCAGAGGGTTCGCCCCTTCGTCCTCGCTCCTGCGCATATCCTTCACTTCGCCCACGTATATCGTGTGGTCCCCATATACGTGCGAACCCACGATATCGCAATTGAAGAACACCATCGAACCGTCCAGCTCCGGAACGTTGTGCACCCCCATCGTGTACGAGTACTCAGGGTTGCCCTCCCGGTTTTCCGGGCGGCGGGCGAAATACATCCCCAGCTCTTCCTGCTCCTCCCTGAGCACATTGACCCCGATCCGCTTCTGCTCCTCGATGTACCCGTACGTAATGGTGTTGTGCGCAACGCATACCAGCAGCGTGGGCGGATCCAGACACACCGAGGTGAACGCATTTGCCGTCATCGAATGGGGATTCCCTTCCGGGTCTACGGTCGTGATCACCGTAACGCCCGTCGCGAATTTCGACATTGCCTGGCGAAAGTCGTTTTGACTAACCACTGCGGTTTTTACCCCCGAAAATTTGGCAATGATTATACCCGGACAGTATCACCATTGCCAAACGCCCCGCCGTCCCCTAGCCCGTTCCGGCTCGCCGAGCCATCCCGACACTGGCCCGCCACCGCGGCCACGAGCAGAAATCCAGCAAATCCTCGCCCCCATGGCCATCTGCGATTCGCGCTATCTCAGCGTCGCCGACTGCGGGCGTGGCGCCGTTGCAAGGTTAGGGCCCCCATCAGAAACAACGCCCATCAGCTCTCAAAGTCGCCGCAACCCCCGAGCCAATGGACGGTCTCAAGTCAAACGCGACACCGCAGCCACGGCGCCATGTTCGTAATCTCGCTCGATCGCCAACTTGCCCACCCCCGACAGCCTCCGCGACCGGCTCTCAGGTCAGCCAACCCTCGCGCCCAATGCCTCTGGCATCACCGCGCCCGAAACCGACGGCCACGGCGCGAACGCCTCTCCGATCCGGTCCGCCGGCAAACCCCGCGCCCGTTCCGCATCCAGCTTCAGAACCGATCCCGGCGGAATGTGGCCGGAGAACAGATCGGGATGCGTCAGTTCCGCCAGCAGCTCCAGCCCGTCCACCACCCGCGGGCCGGGCCGGCTCAACGTCGTGTGATCGATCAGGTAAACCTCTCCCGCCTGAACCGCCGGCAATTCAATCCACCCGGGTTGACTCGCCAGCCACGGAATCTCACGGACACTCCGGGCCAAATCCGACGAACACAGGTCAACGTACAAAATCTCGGGAGCCGCCGATACCACCTCGCTCCATTCAATCCGTTCGGCGGCGCATCCCGCCTCAAACCGGTCCGGCAGCGTGCCACCGGCTCGCGACACCAGGTCGGTTACCCAGTGCCCGCCGATCACCAACGGATTGACCCCCTCCAGCGAAAAAACCGCCGGCCTGTAACTCGCCCGACTCACCTTCTCCTCAACCGCCCGTATCCTGGCCCCCAGTCCCGCCACCAGTCCGGCCGCCGCATCACCGGCTCCGCACGCCTCACCTACCTCAATGAAACTCTCCAGTATCTCGTCCAGCGTCCTCGGGTTCAGGTTCAGCACCCTGGGCGGCATCGGTATCGGCGCAACCGCCTGCCGCACCGTACTGGCATCCACCTCGCAGAAATAGCAGAGATCCTGCGTCAACACCAGGTCCGGATCGGCCTCCCTCAACCACTCCACGTCCAGGTCGTACGGACTCTCGCCTGACGACAGGATCCGGCTCATCTCCGCCTCCACCTCCTCGCTCGACATCACCGATGGGTCAATCCTGCTCCTGCACACCACGCGTATCCCGGCAACCTCCGGCGGATAATCGCACAGGTCGGTAACCCCTATGATCTCATCACCCATCCCCAGGGCAAACAGTATCTCCGTGCCGCTGGGCAGCAGCGAACATATCCGCACGGCGCAAGCCCCCTCAGATTCGTCATCCGTAGTCGTCGCCCGGATTGTAGCATATACTTCCCTTGTAATCGGACGCCGCATCCGGTTCATCACGGCCACCATGGACGCCACGACCACACTCGAACAGGCGACTCTGGCTCAGCAGCCTTGGGGCAAGCGCTCCCTCGTGGCGTTGAACGCCTACAGCTTTGGCTTGGCCGGGTTCATCCTGGCCATGGACACCGCCGTCCTGCCGATCCTCGTGCTGGAGGTGGCCCCCGAAGCCGCCAAGAACACCCTGCTCGGCATCGCGGGCCTGGCCGGACTGCTCGCCACCGCCCTCGTGCAGGTCCCCGTCGGATGGGCCAGCGACCGCACCCGGTCCCGCCTCGGCCGTCGCCTCCCCTACCTGCTGTGGTCCTGCCTTTGCATCCCTGTGGGCCTTGCCGGCCTCGCCATGCCCCTCACCTACGTCAGCCTC
>JAJDXU010000315.1 GCA_022823105.1 Dehalococcoidia bacterium | reverse complement strand
ATGCCCATGACCAAACCGTAACCCCGGCGCCACCTTCGGCGCACCCGTGCCGGACGGGGGTCGCCACCACTCATCCAGGGGGCCGCCGGTGCGGCCATCCCGGCAACCTACGACTGAAAAACAAACAGCTTACGGCAAGGCGGGGGTCGTCCTCATCGACGAGGACGGCCCCCGCTTTCTGCGTTTTGGAGGAAACGACGTGAAGGCGAATTCCAGCATCGACACCACGGCAAAGGTCAACGTCAAAAACGTCAACCACAACTCCGCCAACGCTGCGGAGCAGGGGCCCAGCCAGGGCAAGCCCGAGAGCGAACTGCGGGCCGCCGCTCGGCGCAAGGGCCTCACCCTCAAACAACTGGCCGACAAGATGGGCGTCAGCTACGGCTACCTGTGCTCGGTGGCCAACGGACGCCGGCCCTGGTCTCCCATGCTGCGGGAACGGGCCAAGGCGGTCCTGGGCGAGGTCCCGGGCCAAGGCGTGGTCTACCGCCAGGGCGGCCTCGTGGAGGGCGAAAGCACATCCATCCGGGAACGGGCCCGGGAGCGGGGCCTGAGCATGAAGGCCCTGGCCGGACTGGTGGGCGTGTCCGCCGGCTTCCTGTCCGAGGTGTCCCGGGGCCGGAAGAACATGAGCCCGGCGGTGCAGGCCAGGGTCGAGGCGGCCCTGGGCGCTCCGGTGGAGATCGCGCCCGCCGAATGCGCCAACCGACGGGGCGGCGTGGTGGCCGGCGGGGAGAGCACCTACCTGCGGGAGCGGGCCCGGGAGCAGGGCATGACCCTGCGCCAGGTGGCGGACCGCACCGGACTCAGCTACGGCCACGTGATCATGGTGTCTAGGGGACAGCGCAACCTGAGTCCCGCCGCCCAGGTTCGCATGGAGTCCGTCCTGGAGGCTCCCGTCAAGGTCGAGGCCGCCCAGTGCGCCGACGTGGACCCCAGCGTGCTGTGGGAGCGCATGGACGCTCACGATATAAGCCAGAACGAGACGGCCCGGCGGGCGGGCATCAGCTCCGCCATGCTCTCCCAGATCATGAACGGCAACCGCAAGCCGTCGGGCGACGTGCTGGGCCGGCTGCACCGGGTCCTGTTCGCGCCGTCGCCGGCGGAACTGGTGATGCCGGTGGAGTTGAAGGTGATGGGTTGGAAGAAGGACGGCCGCCAGGGAGTGGTGGTGAAGGGCGCCGGCGGGCCGCGTTCCGGCAAGCCCGGCGACGGGACCATCCGCACCGGCGGGCGCGTTCCCTGGGGCGCCGAGGTGGAATTTGCCTACACCACCGGATACGACGGCCACGGCCGGGTGTTCGTGAACCACCTGGTCGACGAACGGGGCTGCTCCGTCATGCTGAAGAAGGAGGAGCCGAAAAGTGGTTAACCTGCCTGACCGCTCCTCATCGGATACGTGGTCAGCCTAATCCAGGGGAAATGAATCGAAGGAACTACCGTATGAAGCGCGGTAGTTTCCTCGATTCCTGCAAATGGGTTCGGGCCTCTTTCGCTGTCCTCGTTGGATGTCGGACCGGCGCAGATCCTAAACAGGTAACGCCCAAGAAAGCGGAACGGCGACAATCGGGTTGCCTTTCCCTTCCACCACCGGCGGGCAAGGTTGTGCTAAGATCGACAGTCGGGGTGGAACCTTTCCACCCTCACTGTCCTGCACAAATCGCTACTGATTCGAGGTCGTTACGCCTCGCGCTGTATCAGGTTTAGAACAGCGCGGATTTCCTCCTCATCCATGACCTTCAACCAAACTTCACTGATCCTCTTGGCTTGAAATCTCCAGAGGAAGTCCCTTAGTCAAGATCAATCCCCTCAGGTTATTGGCGCTGATGGGACCGTTGGCCCACGTAGGTTTGACGGGTGTGATCGTCACGTTGCCAGAACCCCACTCGAGCTTGATCGGAAGGCTTTCTGTTGATCCTGCCAAAATGGTCGCCGATGACGCTTCAGCAGACCCCCCGGTAATATCGAAGGACGCTGAAATGTCAAAGGGGGCTCCCTGGGCCACTTTGACCGCAAAGTTACCGTTGCCCTTGTCCGTGATTATCACTGGAATTTCAAGTGGATCAACCTTGTTGCTATGCAAACTCACGATTGACAGGTTGGACAACCCGACGAACAGACCTACAGGCAACTCACTCAATTTGTTCTTGAACAATTCCAAGTGTGTCAATTTCGTGGCTCCACGTAAGACATTGCCCTCAAGTGAAGCGATCTCATTGCTGTACATACGTAGATGCTTCAAATCCGGTGTATCTGCGAACAAATCTGCCGGCAAACTGGGTATTGAGTTGTTGTCCAAGTCCAGCGAAGTAAGATTTTTCAAGCCTGAAAAGACCCCCGCGTTCAGCGACGATATTTTGTTGTCGCACATAGCCAAACTGAACAACGAGTCGAGACCTTCGAACAAGCCCACCGGCAAACCTGGGGAGAGGTTCACATGTAGCAGGCTCAATGTCTGTACATTGCTCAGACCTCTAAACTCCCCGGCCCGCAATGTCACGGGTGTGGACGTCCTAGCAATATCCAGTTTACCCGTGATACTAGCTAGTTCATCCCCGGTGACGTCGTAGCAGGAGGGACTGCCGTCCAACTTGCCAATGATCGCATCCTGTACTGCCTCGGCACGGTCGCAGATTCCGTCGTTGATTATCACGGTGGCGGTGAATCTCGTGGGGTCGAGACGGTAGGGGTCGCCCTCTGACGGCGCACTTAACTCAACCACGAAATACTCGTGAATCCCCTCGTCGATTTCAGTGTCGTTTACGATAGGGATGAAAATGGTGCCTCCAAGTGAGTCCTTACTCACCTTTACTGGGCCGGGTGTCGTGTAATCTTTCCCCTCAATAGCGTCGACGGTATCATCGTTGCCGTCAACCCGGGTTGTGAAACGCAAGTCGAAGCTCTCCGTAGCCTTGGGCGACACCACAAAGGTAATCTTCGCCTGCTGTCCCTCCCTTGCTGAAACTTGGGGGGAGGTAATCTTTACAGTAGGTATGGCAGGCTGTGGGGGCGGTACGATCAAACAGGATGGGCTAGCCATTACCTCCAATCCATCGAAAGTGGCGGCTAATGATTCGATGGAGCCGACGTCTCCATTCTGTGTTCCTATGCAGATTTTCGCGTCCGTTGACTCGTCTACCCATTCGAAGCGAGCGGGCGCGCTGTCTCCGTCCCCGGAAGTCAACATAACCTCGGTCTTCACAGTCTCGATGTCCAGCAAGGTGGCGTTGGTTGCAGAGAGGACTCCTTTCATCTTGCCGGGCCAACCGTGAGACGTGGTCACGGCCACGGCGAACCCGCCCTCGCCATCTGCAGGATCGCGTCTGACCAGTTCGGCAGTCAATTCCAGCGGGTCAGTACTGTTGAGCGAGAAGTCGATCTCCGACAAGCTGCCCAGGCCAAGGAATAGGCCGTCGGGTAACGCTGATAATTGGTTCTCTGCAACGCTCAGAGTGCCCAAGTTTTCCAAGCCGGAGAATAAACGGGCAGGCAGGGTGGCCAGGTCGTTGTTGTCCAAATGGAGGGTATGCAATCTGGTCAAGCCAAAGAACATAGCAACCGGCAGGGCTGACAGTTCGTTGTCGTCCAGGCGGAGGGTATGCAGGCTGGTCAGGCCGGAGAACAGCCCGGCGGGCAATGCCCCCAACTGGTTGGTGTGTAAATCGAGGGTTCCCAATCTGGTCAAGCCAGAGAACATAGCAACCGGCAGGGCTGACAGTTCGTTGTCGTCCAGGCGGAGGGTATGCAGGCTGGTCAGGTCGGAGAACAGCCCGGCGGGCAATGCCCCCAACTGGTTGTTGTCCAGGCGGAGGACTTCTAATCTGGTCAAGCCGGAGAATAAACCGGCAGGCAGGGCCGCCAAGTC
>JAJDXU010000063.1 GCA_022823105.1 Dehalococcoidia bacterium | reverse complement strand
TTACCTCCCCATCGGTAGTAGCGGTTCCGGCAAGGACGGACATCCGGCCTGCCGGTTCGATGTGTTTGGTCAATCGCTTGCGCCGGTTGGTCACATCTCGATGGACTCGGTTATATTCCGGCGAGCCGAGTATGCCGCTCCCGGAAGATGCCCGTCAACTTGGCGCGCCTCGGAACGGAGCCACCGATGGAACGCGATTGACCGATGGAACGCGATTGGATGACGGGCGAATGCAAACGCCCGAGTTGAGCGACGAGTCCGTCATTCCAGCAACGGCAGCAGTTCTTCTGAAATCAACTGCAAGTAATCGAGGCGGGCGGAGAACTCGCTGGGCAAATTCAGGCTGGCCAGTCCGATGTAGTCCAGCCCGTCCTCTTCGCGGCAGCGGTTGATGATTTCGGCGCAGTCCTGCGGGCTGCCGGCCACCGCCCAATCCTGCAACTCGCGCTGTCCGCCCAGACCCAGGTCCACCGTGGTGCGTTCCTGCATGTTGAACGCGCCGTACATGCCGGCCTTTTTCGCAGCCATCTCCCTTGCCTCGGTGATGGCGGTCTCCCGATCCCTGGCGATGGCGATGGAGCGGTGAGCGCCGATCGTCCCGGCTGGGTCCTTGCCCAGTTCATCCAGGGCTTCCTTGAATTGGCGGGTGAGGACGCCAATGTCATTCCAACCCGGCTGTGGCCCCAGGATCACGCGGTCCCCGAGGGCCGCCGCGCGGCGAACCGCCCCACGGCTCTGCGCCGCGATCCATATTGGAGGATGCGGCTGCTGAGCAGGTGTGAGGGCCAGCCTGGCGTCATGCACCTGCCAGTGCTCGCCGTCAAAATTGACCTCATCCCCACTCCACAGGAGCTTCATCAACTCGATGGACTCTTCGAAGCGGCTCACGCGATCCCTGCGATTGGTTCCGAAGGCCGTTAGCTCCGGGATCCGGTAACCCAGGCCCACTCCCAGGATGAACCGCCCGTTGCTGATGTGGTCCAGGGTCACCGTCTGCTCGGCGATGTCAACCGGATTGTGGTAGGGCAGCAGCAGAATGCCGGTCAGCAGCTTCAGGCCCTCAGCTTCGGGAGCCAGTCGCGCCAGGGTCTGCATCGGCTGCATCCATACGGTGGGATGGGCGATGTAGTGCTGGGGCATGTAGATGACCGAAAAGCCCAGCGATTTGGCGCGGCGGCATACCTCGGCGGCCTCTTCCACTTGCTGGTACATGGGCCGGTGCGGGTCTTCAAGGTAATCTCGTATGTAAAGTCCTACTTCCATCTATGACCATCCCAAGCAGTGTCCATCAAAAATGCGGCCGAGTTCAGTCCGTGATGTAGGTGTGCGTGATTACCTCCCAGACGTGCCCGTTTTCGCACTCAAAGTAAAAACCGCGCCCCTGGTGCAGGTGGTTGATCTGGCCGTCGGTGCGCGAGCGGGGGCCGCTGCCGAACACCACCCCTTCGTCCTTGATGCGCTGGAGAATCTGGTCGAACTCCTCATCGGAGGCGAGGAAGGCGTAGTGGTTGGAACGCGGGTTGTCGGAGTCGTCGAAGTCCAGCGTCAGGATGTCATTGACCTTGACCGGGGCGAAGTGTCCCCAGGGGCCCTCGTATTTCAGGCCGAAAAGGCGGGCAATGAACTCGGCGGATTTGACCTTGTCGTAGGCGGGAACGATGGTGTGGTCCAACTGTAAGGGCATGGTTTTCCTCCTCTAAAATGCATTATGGGTGACGCTCGCGGTGGCCGGGCCCGGGGTGGACCGCGTCAGCATCGCTCACCGTTTCGAGCCCAGTAATCGTACTTGCGGCCGGCCAGATCCACCACCTCCGCCACGTCTTCCTCCAACAGGTAGCCCTCGGATACCAGATCAGTCGCCGCGCGGGTCACCTGTTCAAGATAATCCTCCCGGCCGGCATAGCGTTCCTCGATGGAGGCTCGAGGGTCGCCGGTGGATTCCCGCTCGGCGGAGGTGGCCGGCAGGGGGAGCGTCCAGCCGGCCAGTCCCCCGGTGATGCCGATAAACAGACCGGCGTTGCCGATGCTCTCGTCGCGCAGGTTCCAGCCCGTGTAGGTGGCGACCGGCACGGTCAGGTCCGGCAGGCAAATCCCGCCCCGCTCGTTAAAGGATTCGTCAATATCCGCCACCAGCGCGGGGAACTCTTCACCCTCGTCGGCGGGGAGTTTTATGGTGCGACCCAGGTGGGACTCCGGGCCGTAGTCGAGCCGGATCGCCCTGGTCGTCTGGGTCGGGACCGTGACGCCGGGAAGTTGGGCAAACCGGTCCAGAAGCGTATGGGATTCCACCGCAGTGCCG
Source organism: Dehalococcoidia bacterium (assembly GCA_022823105.1). Taxonomy (GTDB): domain Bacteria; phylum Chloroflexota; class Dehalococcoidia; order Lucifugimonadales; family UBA3495; genus Bin87. The sequence continues at coordinate 9,080 of JAJDXU010000063.1, read as the reverse complement.
TCGTCCAGGCTGGGATGCCGGCTCGCCGGAGGCTCCACGCCGTCGGTGATCCAGCGGTCCAGGTTGTCCAGCACGGCGCGCGAAAGGGGAGCGTAGTCCACGCTGTTGAAGGGAAGCTGTCCCTTGATGCCGTCGGCAGGCCGGATTTCCAGCGGCGGGAAGTCGCCCGAGCCGTGCTGGCAGCCGGCGAAGTGGTAACGGCGCACCGACGCCGACTCCGGCGCGTCGGTCAGGGATTCCAGGTCGGTGTGGATCAGCGCGGCGTCGCCCCGCCAATACTCCGCTGAGGTGTTGGTGAACATGATCTTGGGCACGCGACCCTGCCGTTCCATGGTGTCCAGCAGCGAACCCTGCACGCCCGTCACCGGATCGGTTTGCGGAGTGTCAGTGAAGGGGAACATATCGGGGATGATGTAGCAGACGTCCTTGGAAGGCTGGCCGAAGCGCAGGTTGAACTCGCCGCGCATGCCGCCCGCCACGTGGGGGATGATTCCGTCCAGCGCGGTGCGGTCATCCTCGTCCTCGTTCATGCCCGTGTGGATGTACTGGCGCAGGAACCGGCCGCTCTGGGAACGGCCCATGGCATAGGCGTAATCGATGGCGCCGGCGCAGGGGTTGCCCGCAGCGGCGGGAGCGTACTTGAGGAACGACACCACGTCGCGCATGGCGGCGAACCCCAGGCCCACAATGCGGCTGCCCGTCGTGGTGTACACCAACTGGTAAATCCTGCCGGGATCGAACCCGGACGGCATGTAGATGTGGCTATGCTGGGGCTCCAGGTCCGCGTCTTCGACCCGCACGAAGGACCATTGGTCCCGGTCGACGGGCGTTGCGGGGCTGTTGGGCAGGTCGCGCACGGTCAGGGTGGCCTCGGCCTCCTCGGGGTAGGCGGCGGGATTCGGCAGATGCTGCCGGTCCGCCAGGAGGAACACCTGGGTGGGCTCGTTGCACTGGAACTGGCACATTATCCTGCCGGTAAGGGGCCCCTGCGGGCCGACGGCTTCCGGAGCGTGCAAGCCGATGAGGCCGGGCGTTGGGGGAACGTCGGCCTGCCAGCCGCCCCATACCACGGTGTAGCCTCGGCGCATCAGGTAGCCGTTGCCGGGTTCCAGGGGCGCCGTGGGATCGTTGGCCGCGGGCACACTGTTCAGGGTCAGGGCGGTCTTCCGGCCCCGGTTGACCACGTCGAACAGAATGCGACGGTTGCCCCGGTCGATGTTCACCGGCTGCAGCATGGCGAAGTCTGAGGAGAACTCCACCTTGCCGTCGGCGTTCCGGGGCGCGAGTTCCAGGTCGGTGATTGCCTGGTTGCGTGCGTGCAGCGGGTCAACGACGTAGTGGGCCGTACCCTCCAGCAGTTCATAGGCGCCCACATCGCCAAAGTTTTCGCCGGACGCGAAACTGGTGCGTTTGGTGATTTCCAACTCTGTAATTGGCACGGCGCCTCCGATTGTCCTTTTGCGGTTGACGGCTCGCGAATCGCGATCGCGCGTTGCGAGTTGCTAACGGGATTTTAGCACTGGAAAGGCAGTCGCAACGTCGACGCGCGCCTGGTGATGGATTTACCCCCGCGCGATTGGCGGAATGCGGCTGGTATGCTGAACCCCTTGCATATATGGAACCAAGAATCCCGAACATCGCGAGGACGCAAATGGCAGAAATCTACACCCTGGGCGCAGGGACGCCCACGCCGACACCCACGCGCTTTGGCAGCTCCCACGTGCTCCAGTTGGGCGACCAGCTGCTGATGTTCGATTGCGGGCCGGCCGCCACTCACAAGCTGGTCAAGGCGGGGCTGTTCCCCACCCAGGTCGATTACCTATTCTTCACGCACCACCATTTCGACCACGACATCGACTATCCCTGCTTCCTGCTGTGCCGTTGGGACCAGAGCATCGGCAAGGAGAACCGGCTCCAGGTGTTTGGCCCTGACCTCACCGAGAAGATTACGGAGGGCATCCTGGGCGAAAATGGGGTTTTCGCCCATGACTGGAAAGCGAGGGTGAACCATCCGCTGAGCCAGCAGGTGTTCGTCAATCGCGGTGGCACCCTGCCGCGCCCGGCGCCGTCGGTCGATGCGCGGGACGTGGGCCCGGGCAAGGTGTTCAGCGGACCGGACTGGGAGGTTACGGCGGCCCCCGCCGAGCATGTCCAGCCTTACCTGGACTCGCTGGCCTACCGGGTGGACTCCCCGGACGGCAGCGTGATTTTCACGGGCGACACCCAGCCCTGCGACTCGGTGATCGAGTTGGCGCGCGGAGCCGACATGATGCTCTGCATGTGCTGGGACGACCAGGCCGTGATGGATGAAAACGGCGAGTACACCGGCCAGTGCGGCACCACGGGAGCGGCGCGCATGGCCCAGGCCGCCGGCGTGCAAAAACTGGTGCTGGTGCACATCGGGCCCCATCTCTCGGCCCATGGCCCGATGGAGCAGGGCATCGGCGACATCAGCCGGATCTATGACGGCCAGGTGGTGTTCTCCGAAGAGCTGATGCGGATATCGCTCTAACCGTACCCGGTTACGGCAGCGCACCCTCACGGCGGAACACGTCGGCCAGTTTTTCTATGCCCTCCCGGATTTCTGCATCCGAGGGAAGGGCGAAACAGAGTCGTATGTACCCGGCCGCCGCATCGGGGTCGGCGGACCAATCGGGGCCCGGGTTGAATGCTATCCCTTCCCGCAACGCCGGGGCAACCAGGTCCCGCGAATCGACACCCGCCGGGAGCTTTACCCACAGGTACATGCCGCCCCGGGGAACGTCGAATTCTATGCTGGGCCCGAATGACTCACGCAAAGCGCTGCTGAGCACGTCGCATTTCCGTTTCAGCGCGGCGCGCATATCCAGGATGTGCTCTTCGTAGTGGTGGGTGAAGTAATCGCCCACGATCATCTGGTCCATGACGCCAGTGCCGGCATCGTTCTTGCGGGACAGCAGGCGGCTCATAACCTCCCAGGGCGCAACAACGTAGCCCAGCCGCGTGCCGGGACCCAGGGTCTTGGAGAACGAGCCGATGTGCAGCACCCGGTTGGCGTCGTCCATTGACCGGATGGCGTTTTCGTATTCGCCCTCGAATATCAGGTCTGCGTAACACTCGTCCTCGAAGATGGGGACGCCGTACTCCTCGCTTAATTCAAGCAGCCGCTCCCGTCGCTCCATGGTCAGCACGGTGCCGGTGGGGTTCTGCAGCGTGGGGATGGTGTAGATGTATTTGGGCCGCACACCCTGGTCCCGCAGGCCCTCCAGCAACTCGGCCAGGTGGTCCGTTCGCATGCCGTCCTCATCCAGGTCGACGCCGACGACGTTCACCTGCCGCCGCCGCAGATTGCCGATGGCGCCGGAGAAGCTGAAAGCTTCCACGATGGCGGTATCGCCTTCCTCAAGAAGGATCTCGTTGATCAATTCGATGCCCTGCCCGGAGCCGGAGGTGATCAGCACGTCGTCGATGGTGGTTTCGATCCCGCGGTGCTGGGCGAGCTTTTCCACCAGGAACTCGCGCAGCGGCAGGATTCCCTGGGGGCCGCCCGAAAAGTTGTACATGGAGATGTTCCGCGGGTCGCCGCGAAACACGCGGGCTGCGGACTCGATGAACCCCTCGGCGGGAACCATATCCGGATCGCTGTGTCCGCCGATGAAGTTGTACCTGGGGTGCCCGTCCCAAGGCCCCGACGGTGGAGGCAGGTTCCTGTTGAAAAGCGCGGAATAGTCCAGACCGTTCGCTGGCATGTGATGATCCTCCGGTACGATTCGGTTGCCGTCACCGGCGTCAACCGTCGACGATGGGCATCCTAACACTGCATGCCACAATCCGCGAATAGTATTGATTGCCCAAAGATCGCCCGGCGCCCGGCTTGGCAGCGCGCACCGGCGCACGGCCGGGTTTGTCGAACCGGCGCCCAATCGCGATGGGCCGAAGTGATACACTGCGCCGCAGAGCGGATACCAGGAACTTTTGACGCTTGGCTGCGTAATGACGCCGGAGGGAGAACCATGTCAACCAGCGCTGCTGAAATCAAAAACATGAGACTAATTTCCCACGTGGACCTGAACGGGTACAACAACATCGGCGAGGGGGTGGACCTGCACCAGACCGCCAGCGGAAGGCGCATCTTCTACATGGCCCACGAGAGCGCGCTCAAGGACTTCACCAGCGTTGATGTGACCGACCTCGCGAATCCCAAAGTCGTCGCCCAGACCGACCTGGACTATGACCACCTTCGCTCCAACTCGCTTTCCATATTGGGGGACACGATGCTGGTGGCCTACCAGTCGCGCGAGCACGGCCAACCGGGCGCCGGCATGGGCGTTTATGACATCAGCGATCCGGAGGCTCCCAGGCGCATCGCCTTTTACGACGCCCAGGGGCCGGGTTCCCGGGGCTGTCACTGCCTGTGGTGGGTCGACGGAGACTACGCCCACCTGGCCACGGGAACGCCCGATTCCAATCCCACCGACCCCAAGGACGACCAATTTTACGTCATCATGGACGTGAGCAACCCATCGAACCTGCGCGAGGCCGGCCGCTGGTGGCTGCCCGGGACACAGGAGGGCGACGACGCTCCTCCGCCGGCGCGGCATCCCTATCTGGACGTGGGGCACAGCGTACACAACACCAACGTTTACCCCAACCGGCCCGACCGGGCGTACTGCGGCTGGAAGGATTCTGGCGTCATCACGCTGGACATCTCCGACGTGTCCCGGCCGCAGATGGTGGCCCAGCTGAACTTCGCGCCGCCGTTCCCCGGATTCACCCACACAGTGCTGCCGTTGTTCAGCCGCGACCTGCTGGTGGTCACGCAAGAGGCAACCGCGCTGGGCGGCGCAGACTACCCCAAACTGGTGTGGATGATGGACAACCGGCTGGAGACCAACCCGGTGATTATCAGCACGCTGCCCATGCAGGACACCGACGACTTCTTCAACCGCCCGGGCAGGTACGGAGCGCACAACATCCACGAAAACCGTCCGGGTCCCCTGTCGCTGCAAACCGACACCCTGGTGTATGCCACGTTCTTCAACGGGGGCATCCGGGTGTTCGACACGACCAACGCGTTCCAGCCCGAGGAGGTTGCCTACTTCGTTCCGCAGATCCCGGAGGGAGCCGACGCCAACGGCATCAACGACGTGCACGTGGACGAAAACGGCATCATGTACGTGGTGGACCGGCTGCACGGGGGTCTGTACATCCTCGAGTTGAACATTTGAGGACAACGCAGTCGCCATATTCACGTCGACGCGGTACATCGTGGTGTTGTGTCGAACAGCAAAAATGAGGGATTGATTCATGAACATCCAGACGGTGGACCAGAGTCCGCGTAACCACCGGGGCGGGCAGGTGTCCCACCTGCTACTGGCATCGGGGCAGTTCGGCTCGCAGAACCTGGCCGTGACGTGGGTCGAGGGTGAACCGGGCAGCGAGCAGGCCGTCCACTCGCACGACGGCCGGGAGCAGGTCTATGTGATCGTGCAGGGACGCGGCGCCATGCGCGTTGGCGACGAGGTGGAGGAAGTGGGACCGGGCACGCTCATCATGGTGCCGCCGGAAACCGACCATTCCATCCGCAACATCGGCGACGAAAAGCTGATCTACGTCTCGTCCACGTCGCCGCCTTTTGCGATGCAGGAAGGCAACACAAGCTGGTCGGCTCCGGCTGCCGGCTGAGGCTGCCACGGGTGGGAACAGGTTCAGCCCGTTCCCCGTACCAACCCCTACTACGGTGTAATGATCCTGAGCGCCATGCTCGGGGTCGAGTTCAGCGTCGTCGCCAGGATTTCATTCTCGGGCAAACGACCTGGATTCCGCGGTTCCCGTTTCTGCTCAGCAGCCCCGAGACGGGTGCGGCGGACCGTGAGTCACGGCGCCCCACGTACCAGTCCCACGCGCCGGGCCGGCGACTCTAGGCGTCGCCGGGGGACCAGATCCAATACTTGGAGATGGCCCCGGCGTCCACCCTCAGGTCGAACCCGGTGATCATCTCGGCATCGTCCGACGCCAGGAATACCGCAGCCTTGCCGTAGTTCGAGGGGACGGGGAGTTTGAGCAGAGGCGCGCCCCGGCTGGCGTCCGGCAGCAGGCCGGCGGCGCGTTCGCCCAAACGTGGTCGCGGCCATTCCACGCCCCACCTGGCGGCCCGTCCACGTCCTTCCACCGGGCTGGTGGCGGTGGGCGTCAGACTGTTGACCCGTATGCCGTAGCGGGACAGTTCCATCGCCACGGAGCGGGTGAAGTTCAGCAGGCCGCCCTTGGCGGTACCGTAGCCCACGTTGCCGGGTTCGCCCTGATGTCCGGCGGTGGAGATGATGTTGATGATGTTGCCCTTGCGTTCCTGCTCGATCATCAGGTGGGCGACGTGCTTGGTGAACAGAAACGCGCCGGTGAGGATGATGTCAGTCTGGCGTCGCCACTCGTCAAGCGGCATGTTCAGCACGCCCTTGAAGTTGAACAGCGCTGCGCCGTTGACCAGGATGTCCACCCCTCCGAACCGTTCCGTGGCCTGCCCGATTGCCGCAACCACCTGATCATCGTCCGTCACGTCGCAGACTACGCCCATCGCGTGGCGGCCTTCTGCGGCGATGGCGGCGGCGCACTTTTCAGCGTACTCCGGGTTGATGTCGACGCACACCAGGTTGGCGCCCTCGTGGGCCAGTTCCTCGGCGATGCCGCCCATGATGTTGGGGCTGGTGCCGGTGACCAGCGCCGTTTTGCCTTCAAGCTTCAAAGAAGAGCCTCCCGCGCCGAAACTACGTCATCCAACGGCCGCGCGCACTTTCAGAATATGATGCTGACCGCGCCGTGCCAGGAAAGGGCTTCCAGGTCCAGCACGGCGCGCCGGTGGGCGATCTTGAGATCGTTGCCGTTACGCCGCAGGACATAGTCGATGCTGCCCACGTAAGGGGCGCCCTCGCCGGCGCGGAACCGGTACACCAGCACGTTTGAAGATACCTTCAGCTCGCCATCGCCGGTCTCCTGGACCCGCACGTTGGAGATGAACCGGCGGGTGCGCGACCACGGGTACTCGCGATGGGCGTGACGGCTGTTGAGCCGGACGGCCCGGGCACGCAGGCGCGTGATGTCGTCGTCGATGAACACCAGGTCGCGCCTGGGGTCGCCGTCGGGAAGGTCGGTGGTGGGCACGATGTAGCGGCCATCCTCGGTGAAAAGGTCGACCCAGTCATCCAGGAGCCAGTCGTCCAGGAGGGCGGCTTCCCGGAACAGGAAATCCTCCACCTGCTCCCGCAACGTTGGTTGATTGGCAGTCGTCATCGTCCACCTGCTGCGTAGAGGCGCTAGTTGTCCGAAGCCAGGGCCAGTTCCGGCTCTGCCTCTATGGCCGGCGCGTCCTGGACGTCGGTGTGGGTGAAACCCTGCATGTTGGCATGCCATTGCCGCCAGAATCCGCGCATCTGGAGTTCGTCGGTGGATTTGGCGGGCCGCAGCATCCCTCGGGAGATGTCGGACCACTCGGTTTCGGTGGCGCGGAAACCGATCTGGCAGGATTCCAGGGCCTCCACATCGTCGGGCGTCGCGAATCCGCCGGGTCCCAGGAACGTGAGGAAGCTGTCCAGGCGCATCTCCAGCATGGCATCCGACTCTTCCCGGGGCACCAGGTGCCAAGCGGTGACCTCCATGTTGTCGGGAGCCAGCGGCTCGAAGTACCGGACGGTGATGGCCATGATGTCGTTGATCACCAGGTTGGGGTAGATGATCAGGTTGCGGGAGGTATCGGCCATCCGGAAGGTGCGCTCCTCGCCGTATTTGTCCACCAACCGCTGGCGCGCCTGCGCGATGGGCTCGCGGGCTTCCTCGCCGAAGAGCGGGTGCCAGTGGGCGATGGGGCGACCGTTGCGTACGGGCGATTCGATCACGCAGTGGCCGTTGCCCAGGGCGCGCGCCTTGCCCACGATCCGAGACGATGCCGTCTGCCCGCTGTCGTCGGAACCCAGGCTGCTGATGTAGTCAAGGTAGGTCTGGTGGGTGGGCACCAGGTGGTATCCGTCCAGGCTGTTTTCCACCAGCAGCTTCCAGTTGGCCTTCATGGTGTACTTGTTGGAGCCGCGAACCATCCGCATCCCCGCCTCGGACTGGTCCATGATCAGGTCCAGATACTCCCTGGCGCCGGCCAGGTAGGAGACCAGGTCCTCCACGTCGGGGTTGAAGCTCACGAAGTAGAAACCGCGGTAGCTTTCGACCCGGGGAGGCTCCCGGAGCCCCAGTTCGCCCCGGTCGAAGTTCGGCCCGTATGCTTCCTGGTCGGGTACGCCGATGAGGTCGCCGTTGGTGTTGAACGACCACGCATGATAGAAACACTGCAGCACGTCGGCGTTGCCCTCGTCGCGGCGGCAGATCAGCGCGCCCCGGTGGGGGCAGGAGTTCAGGAATACCCGAACTTCGCCGTCGCGGCCGCGGGCGAAAAACAGCGGCCGCCCGGCCACCGTGCGCCGCCGGTAATCGCCGGGGTTCTCCACCTCAGACTCGTGGCCCAGGTAGATCCAGCAGCGGCTGAAGATCTGCTCCCGCTCGCGCTGGAACAGTTCGTCGGAGGTCATGGACGACCGGTGAACCCTGAAAATTCCTCTCTGCCGATCGTCGATGATCAGGTCTTTGATCTCCATAATTTCACCCGCGTCATTCAGCGCCTGTTCAAAGTTTACGCTAGGCTAGAGGCCTCGTCCGGGGTTGTCAACAAGCGGCCGGGAACGGGTCAGGGGTATTCGATCTTTGTAACACCCGGACAATGCGCGCATGCCGGCACGTTTTGAGAACGCCGTCGGCTCATGGGATGTTTGCCGGGAGCCAGCCCCGGCAGGGCTTGCTGCGGTCCCGTCGGCGGTTTGGGCGCCGCGTGTATGCGCTGCGCGCTGTTCCGGAGTGGCCGGGGCGGGTTTGAAACCCGGCCCGGCCATGGGTTTTTTGTGGATGATGGGTTGTTGTTCGGGGGTTGGCTCCTTTGGTGGTTGGGGTTTGTTGTGGTTTGCCGGATTTTGGTGTCTGCCAGAGGTGATGTTTCGATGGTCGCTGTCAGCCCCACGGCCGGGGGTTTACGCATGGAGTTTTGACCACTGTGAGTTTGGCGGAGG
>JAJDXU010000067.1 GCA_022823105.1 Dehalococcoidia bacterium | reverse complement strand
GTTGATCCTGCCGTCGGTGAGCCAGGTCGAGACCGGATTCGGCCTGGAGCAGGTCCTCGGCCGGACGGCTTTGCCACTGGGTCAACTTGCACGTTCGTCATGAACCAGCTATGGACATTTGGTGTTGTTCCGGCATACTTCGATAGTTCTCGAATTATGGAAATGAACACGGCAACGCGGGGGTTCGGGGCGCTGGCGCACGAGTCGCGGCTGCAGGTCTTTCGCCTGCTCATGCGCGAAGGGCCGGACGGCCTGCCGGCGGGTGTCGTCAGCGAGCGCACCGGAATCGCGCCTTCCACGCTTTCGTTTCACCTGACGCACCTGGAACGCGCGCGGCTGTTGCGTTCCTGGCGGGTGCAGCGGCAGATCTTCTACGCGGTGGATATCGACGGCACGCGGCAATTGATCGCATACCTGACCGAGGAGTGTTGCGGCGGACGGCCTGAAACCTGTGCCGGACTGATCGATGAACTCATGCCCGTCGATGGCGCCGAAGCCGGCAACAGCCGAGCCGAAGGTTTTACGGCCGCCCCGGAGGACGCAGCCGGCGCCGAAGAGCGGTAATGGCGCGGCCGAAAGCGGTAAACCGAATGCCCGAATACGATCTCAACCGCCGCCTGGCCGCCGAATTCGTCGGCACCGCGCTGCTGCTGGCCACGGTGGTGGGCTCAGGCATCATGGCCGAGAACCTGGCCGGCGGAAACGTGGCCATTGCATTGCTGGGCAATACCGTCGCCACCGGCGCGATCCTGATCGTGCTGATCCTGCTGTTCGGGCCCATCTCGGGCGCCCACTTCAACCCGGCGGTGACGTTTGCGTTTCTGCTGCGCCGCGATATCGGCTCCGGCGAAGCTGCCGTCTACGTCGCGGTGCAAGTCGCCGGTGGCCTGGTCGGCACGCTCGTGGCGCATCTCATGTTCGAAGAGCCCCTGCTGATGCTGGGGGCCACGGCCCGCACGGGCATCGGCCAGTGGACGGGTGAAGCCGTGGCCACCTTCGGGCTGGTCGGCACCATTCTCGGCTGCCTGCGCGCCAGGCCCGAGGCAGTGCCCTACGCCGTCGGCCTGTTCATCACCGCCGGCTACTGGTTCACCTCTTCCACCAGCTTTGCCAATCCGGCGGTGACCATCGCCCGCAGCCTGAGCGACACCTTCGCCGGCATTCGGCCGGCCGACGCGCCGGCCTTTATCGCCATGCAGTTGGCGGGCGCAGCGCTGGCGACAGCGTTGTTCGGATGGCTCGCGCCCGCAAGGGGCGAGGCAAAATCCTGAGCGCCCGGCGATTACCCCGGGCTGCAATGACTCAGCGAGAATTCGTGCACCCCCGGAAGTTCATTCGGCTCAATAACAATCCGGCCGCGAATGGTTTTGCAGCGATGGCGCCTATCGGCCGAGCGCCGTTGCGCCGATGTGGCCGAGCCAGACGGCGAGAAGGCACAGCACCACCGAGAGAACCACGTTCGCGCCTGCCCAGAGCCACTCGCCATTACGCGCCAGGTCGAGCGTTTCGATGCTGAACGCCGAGAACGTCGTGAAGCCGCCACACACGCCGATCATCAGGAAGGCGCGGGCATCCGGGGACAGGAGCAGGCGCCCGTCTGCCGCCGCCAGCGACGCCAGGAACCCGATGGCCAGGCATCCGGAAACGTTGACGACCAGGGTACCCCAGGGAACCGAGGCGCCGGCGTAGCGCGCCACCAGTCCGGCGCAGCCGTAGCGCGCCATGCCGCCCAGCGCGCTGCCCAACCCGATCCACAGATAGTTCACGGCATGCGATCGCCAGCAGGCGCGTGATCCCTATCGCGAGGATTGCGCATGGCAAATGCGCTCAACGCCAGTGCGACAGTTGATCGTCTGTGCCGCCACTCAAAACTCCCGATCGCTGAACGCCGGATAGTCCGGCGGGTACTTGTAGATTCGGTACATACGCCCGGGGCCCGGCACCCGGTAGTCGAGCACGCGCTCGCCGTCCGGGGTCACCTCGATGATTTGCTTGTTGTGGGCGTTGACGAAGATCGTGTTGCCGTTGGGCATGCGCATGGCGCCGCTCATGAACGGGGAGAAGTAGTCCTCCGAGGCATCGGTATTCCAGGACCAGACGATTTCCGTTTCCCGTGAAGTGTCGAAGAAACCCTCCGCGTCGGTGGGCAGCGCAATTTCGAGTACCTCCGACCAGGACTGCTCGAAATCCGAGCCCATGTCCGGATGATGCATGCCATCGCGCCCGCGCTTGGTGCCATTGTTGTATACCAGCATGTTGCCGGCGCCCGGGAGCCCGTCGGCAATCCAGTTCGGATCGTGCTGCCACCAGAGAATGGCGTCGTGGAGCGTGCCCTGCTTCGTGGACGCCGGACTGCCCCACCGGTAAACCAGGTCGCCGCCCACGCCGTAGCGTCCGCCGGTGTCGCTTGCCGCCTCTTCCATGGTGGTGCTGTGATCGATGAACCACAGCTCCCCGTGAATGGCCGAACTCAGGACGATCAGGTCCCAATCCGCGTGGTATTCGACAGTGTTCACATGATGAAGCTGTCCTGCGTTGAAGAGCACATAGTCTTCCCGCAGGAAATTGACATCGAGCTTGCCGGTTTCGGCGCTGACATCGCCGTAGTTGGGCCGGCCGGGAAACTTGTCCTGGACCAGGTGGTCCCAGCTGTTCCACTGCCAGACGATTTCCGTCGTCCCGTCCTCCAGGTTGGGTTGCAGTTCGACGATCTTGTTTAACCAGACGATGCCCCGGGGGTGACGGGGATATACGCCATCCCAGCCCATGGACCGGGCTTCCTCGAGGCTGAATCCGTGATAGGCCACGGCGAGA
>JAJDXU010000359.1 GCA_022823105.1 Dehalococcoidia bacterium | reverse complement strand
GACCGCCCTCCACGGCACCCCGGTTGTCAAAAGACGCGCCGGTGGTCGCATTCAGGTGGGCGGATGCTCCGCCAAAATAGGGAGTCAATGACGGGGGTTGAAGTGGTTCGTCGCTGGCCACCGCCGCGCCGGCGGGCAGGTTGGCCATCGCCCATGCACCGACCGCGATTACCGCCGCCAACGATAATATGCCGGCGGTTGCAGATATAGACGGCCGCCGCAAGATTCTGGCAATCCTACGTTTCATGTCTCACCTCCTGGCAACATCGTTGCCACTTGTCCTATAGCGGAACCTGTTGGTATCGACGCCTCCAACCTTATTTTGGGAGACGCAGCTTGATTATACCATTACGCAATGATGATTATCATCAAAACAGATATTTGACCTGGGTCCGTGCGCTGTTACTCCCACACCGTGTCCACACGAATGCAGGCGGGGACATGGTTCGTGGGTCCCCTCACGTTGGGGACGAAGCGTCTTTGCGGCGACCTGGGGATGCAAGAGTCAACGCATAGTCCGTCCAGCGCGGAACGACACGTGCAGATCGACAACCGGACAGAGCGGCGGCCGGCGCCGCACCCGGATGTGGGCGGGTGTGACGCCGGTCGTGGTCCGGATTCAGCCCGGTCGATGGGCAGGGACGCGCAAGCTCAGCTGCCCGGCGTTACCTGAGGCATCCGACGCGGCACACCCTCGATCTCCTGCAGGCTGCTCAGATCCATGTCGGGCAGGTCAACCTGTACGAAATCGCGTACGCCGTTGGCCAGTTCGTTGTACCTGTCGAACCAGGCGGCCAGTTGGCGACGCCACGACTCCAGCCCGCCGCTGGCGTGCATCTCGAATGCCGCCTCGCGCCCGTCCAGGCCCGACGACACCTGGTCCCAGGCGAGTTGGAGCAGCGCCGCCCGTTGCATCGCAGTGTACCCGCCGCCGCCAAACGCGTCCTCCAGCTCTGCCGCCATCACGGGGTCGGCGAAGTCGGTGTCGGCCGGGGCGTTGATCAAGGACGAACCGGGCAGGCCACGCAGGAGCTGACCCATCCGCTGTCGAACTCGCAGGGTGTTGATCCCCGCCGACGCGACGTGGATCTGGTTGGGGAGAGCATGGCCGCTGGCGGAAACTTCCGGGTCGAGTTCCGCTGCCGCCATGCAGGTGCGCGATGTCTGCACGTTGACGGTCATTTCCACGAGTTGATCGACGGTTTCGGGGTTCTCCTTAAGTCGCATGGTTTCGGCCAGGGCGAGGGCGATGCCCAGGGAGAGTTCCGCCTTGGCCAGCCAGCCATAGCTGTGGTGCCACAGCATCCAGCAGACCAGGGACTCCTTCCGGTTGCGGTTCGGGGCCTCACCGGTGAACACGCGCGAGCGCGGGATGAAAACGTCCTCCATCCAGACCATTGAATCCAGCTCGTCGAACCGGCTGCTCAGCGGCGACAGGAACGGGTTCTTGTGCCGGGCGGCAGCGCGGCGCGACACCACGCGGAGTCCCGGAGCGTTCACCGGTACGACAAACCACAGGTGCCGCCCGCTGCCGGCCGGCATGTCGTTCCTGGTGCTGATCAGCAGATCCTCGGCGAAGGCCGTGCTGGTGTGCATCTGGATTTTGCCGCTCACCACGATGCCGTCGGCGGATTCGCTGACGAGCTTGAGGGCGGCGCGGTCGTCGATATCCGGACGGAGGCGGGTTCCGATCAGCGGCCCGCCGCCGGCGTAGGTCAGGAACCTTCCGCTTTTGGATATGTAATCCAGGTATTCTTCCGCGGCCTCGATCTCCTCGGAGGAGTTGTCCAGGCGCTTCATCACGTTCTGCAACCCCAGGGCGATCAGTTCACCGTACCCGGGGGTGTGGGTCATGTTGCCGCCGGTCAGGAAATGCACCGCGCTGATCTGCCGGCCCATGCGCTTCAGGTCGTCGGGCGTGTTCGGCGGCGTGAGCGCCAGGGGAAGGCGTATTCCGTTCGCGTCGGGCGGCGTCAGGAGCACATCGGTCCAGGCCGGGTCGAAGTGGCGGTCGTACCACTTCACATACTCCTCCACCATGCCTGCCGTCGCCGGATGGGTCGTGACGTCTGCCACGGCGCCTTCGCCAAGCACCCACACATTGCGACCATCGCGCAGACTCTCTTTGTAATCGGCTCCTGTGCGCATGTTTCACCGTCCGCGGGAAAATCGGATTTGGCCTGCGATTGTACATCGCCGTGCGCCCAATTACACACCGAACGCGGGGCCCGCGCTCGGCAAAGCGCTCGGCCGCGCGGGATTCGGGATCGGCAGGGTCCAGAGACGCGCTGCGGATGATGATTCGCTCGACGCCCAGGTCGATCAGCTCGCCCAGGTGGTCGCAACCGATCACCCCGGCTTGCACTGCTTGTCGCATCCCGTCGAAGTCTGTGGAATTGGAACCGTCGTTGTGGTAACGACGCCACAGAATTGTGTGAGGCACAAGCGCTGGAGGCGATATAATCGCGCCTATCTCCGCGACCATTCCTGGAGGGGTTGAGGCATATGAATGAGGCCATCGTATTCGGAGTCCTCATTCTGGCCCTCGTGCTGTTCGTGGTCGGCA
>JAJDXU010000082.1 GCA_022823105.1 Dehalococcoidia bacterium | reverse complement strand
CTATTTCGCGACCGTGATGTGGTACGGGAAACCCATGACGATTACGGCGCTGACCATGCCCGGCACGCCATTGGTCGGCATGTCCCTGCTTTGGAACAGCGACATTGGCATCGCTGCCAGGGCGGGCGGTCGCGTGGTGGTGTCCGAACCCGCACAGTAGGCTGGAGATTGGCGCATGGCCGCCGATTCATCGGAACACGATCGCACGCTGGCCGGCGATGCTTTCACCCACAGGCTCCGGGGCGAAGTCCGGCGATGGGAAACTGAGGGCATAATCTCCGCTGAGCAGGCGGAGGCGATCAGAAGCCGCTATGAATCAGATGCTCCGGAGGCGGCCGGCAGCGCCATCGGCAACCGGGTGGTCACCGTCATCGCCATCATGGGCGCGGTACTAATCGGGCTGGGAATCATCGCGTTCATCGCCGCCAACTGGTCTGAAATTCCCAAGCTGGCCAAGTTGGCGATGATGGTGGTGGGTACGCCGGCGATCTACGTCATCGGATGGTTCCTGGGGTATCGGTTGGACTACCCTCGAATCGGGATAGCCATCATCCTGTTGGGGGCCATCGCCTTTGGCGCGTCGATACACCTGGTTGCGCAGACCTACCACGTGCCGGTGAACCACCCCGCTCTCGTGCCGCTGTGGTTCGTCGGCGTGATTCCCCTAGCCTACATTACCCGTTCGCGCCCGATGATGGGGTTATCCATTGTCCTGTTCCTGGCGGCGGCGGGATTTCGGACGCAAGAGTGGGTTCATGATTTGGAGGACGTGGTGCTCAGCCTTGTGGTGCCGAGCTTCCTCATGCTGGGGGCCTTTTTGTTCGCAGCAGGTCGCGCCCACGCCCGTTTCGACGCCATTGAACGCTTCGCATGGTTGCTCGAAATCGCAGGCCTGCTGGTGGTGTCGGCCGCGATTTACATTTTCGGGTTTAACGAAGCCTGGGAAGAAATTGATCGTAGCGAGTACATATTATCGGACGCTTCGGTGGAGTATTGGCTCGTCGTCGCGATTCTCGGGCTTGCCGGCACTGGTTTGATCGGCGTAGCCATTGGGCGGAGATCGAGATCAGGGTCCAATTTGTCCTGGTGGGAATCCGGGGCTTTCGCGGCGATGGCAATTGTTGCAGCCATCATGTGGCTGGGTTTGGCGTTCGGCGGCGAGTGGCTCTGGTGGGTGTTCAACCTCATCATGCTTGCTGGTGTTCTGGCGTTGATTGCCGCCGGCTATCGCTGGAACCGGGCTTATCTCATCAATCTCGCGGTGCCCATCTTTGCGATCACGCTGTTCACTCGGTACTTCGAGTTCGGGTTCGGCTTGCTGGGGCAGTCCGTGGCGTTCATCGTGGCTGGCGTGATTCTGCTGGCGGGCGGGTTCGGCATGGAGTATCTGCGCCGGCGGCTGGTGCGACGCGTTCGGGAATCTCAGGCGTCATCATGAGCCGACGCTTGACCATACTGCTGTTTGCGGTGGTGGCCGCGCAGGTGATCGGCCTGGTGGTTTTCGCCGGCGTGCGGCAGGTCGCGTTGACGCAGGGGCGAGAGGTCACGTTGCAGACGGTCCCTGTTGATCCGCGCTCGTTGCTGCAGGGTGATTACGCCATCCTGGACTATGAAATTGCCGAGTTGCACGAATACCTCAGGGACCGCCCGGTGGGCACCGAGATCTTTGTTGTGCTGCACGAATGCGGCGACGTATGGTGTGGCCCGCATCAATCCGCTCGCGAGCCTGAACCCACCCAGGTCTATATTCGCGGGCGAATAGATGAGCGTGGCCGGATCGATTTTGGCATCGGGACATTTTTCGTGCCGGAAGGAACGGGGCATATCGTCGAGAATGCTCGGGATGTGAAGGTGGTGGTGTCCCTGAGTTCATCGGGCAACGCGGTCATCAAGGAGGTTCTTGTGGATGGGGTACCATTCAATATGTATGACAACACCAATTAATTCTGAGTGCGCCGGGATAGGCAGGCCGGGCAGTAGCAGTTAGAGCGGTTAGCAGTGAGATGCACCAGCCCATGTATGCGCCCCCCTTCTTGATCGAACCGGGGCATGATCACATCGAATGCCCTGGCATCGCCCCTTTCATAACGCCGATATATGGCATTGGATACGAAGTCAGCCAACTGCAAAAGGCGGGTACTGCCGGCTGAAGCGAAATACGGTATGTCGGCAAGGTTATGGGTTTCACCCCAACTGTGTCCCTGCTCTGCTATTTGCCGCGCCAGTAACTCCAAGTTCTCTTTGTAGCTGGATTCGGCAACCACGATCAAGCCACGTTGTTGATCCCCTTGTGAGAAGAACCGGCCGAGCATTTGGTCGAACCTGCTGACGACCTGCTCAAATGCTCGTTCGTATGGGTTGCTCGGTACTGTCGATTTTTCGATGACGATGCCGAACAGGCGGCTTCTGGACTGTGCGATGATTGGATACACATCGCGCAACAATTCGAGACGCCTTTTGGCTGGCAACTCATCGTATGGAGGCTTGGCGGTTTCGTCGCTCGCGCCCAATTCCGATGCGTGTAGGTTGATTGGGCGGCTATGTCCAGGAAAGTACTGCCGTTGCAACTGATCCAATTGCTGCGCTAAAAAATATGTATCCCGCTCAAAAACAGCGAGGCCCGCCAAAACGAAATGGCGGGCGTCATGGGTACCGGATTCGTCCAAGTAGATAATATGCATAAAAAGGGGCCGACTGACCCGAAGGTTCAACGGACTAGCTAGCGGAGCCCTGTCGACCACTATCATGTTATCGTAGATAAACGATTAACGTCAAACACGAACCCCGATTTGTGATATCGCGGGCTTGTTGTTAGGCCCAATAACCATTACGTATGCTCATTTGACCGGAGGTGGCGTGTAATGGCGAATGTAGTTTTGGTTGTTGACATGGTGCGCGGATTCCTGGAGCCGGGGCACAATCTGTATTGTGGCAACGACGCCCGCGGCATCATCGAACCGGTGCGTGATCTGTTGCACACCGAGACCGCCGCAGGATCGTCGGTCCTGTTCATTTCGGATCACCACCTGCCGGATGATCTGGAGTTCCAGATGTTTCCGGTGCACTGCGTGATCGGCACCGAGGAACCGGAGGTGATACCCGAACTCCACGAATGGGTCGGCGAGTCCAACGTGATCCCCAAGAACCGTTACAGCGGGTTTTTCAACACCGACCTTGAGGAACGGCTGGCGGCGCTGAATCCCGACAAGGTGATTATCTGCGGCGTTTGCACCGACATCTGCGTGATGCACACCGCGTCCGACGCCCGCAATCGCGATTACGTCGTCGAGATCCCGGAAGACTGCGTGGCGTCGTTCGACGGCGATGCGCACCGCTGGGCGCTGGGGCACATCAGCCGGATCCTGGGCGCGCAGGTGGTGTAGCCCAACGGGCCGAGCCCGCGGCCTGTGTTATCATCCGCCCATTGTCGCCGCCACGCATCCGCAAAAGGCGGACCTGCGGCCGGAGGTCGCCCATGCTGTACCAGCGCTACCGCTATTCCCAATGGGATGGCACCCAGGAGATTTTCGACATCGACGCCAGCGAGTTGATGGACGCGCTGTCGGACGACCTGCTGCAGCACGGCGACCTGGCCCAGGCGCTGCGCGACCTATTCCGCAACGGCATGCAGAACCGCGACGGTTCCCAGATGCCCAACCTGCGGCAACTGATGGAGCAGCTCAAGCAACAGCGTCGCCAGCAGTTGCAGCAGAGCAACCTCGATTCCGTGGTGGACGACCTCAAGGAACGGCTGGACAACATCCTGCGCACCGAGCGCGAGGGCATCCAGCGTCGGCTCGATGATGCGGCGGCGCAACCTGAGCCCGAGGACATGGAGGGCAAAGAGCAGCAGAGGGCGTTGAATCGCTTGCTCCAGGAACGGGCGCAGCGCAACCTGGACAAGCTGGACGAGTTGCCCGACAGCATCGGCGGACAGATCCAGGAGTTGATGGAATACGATTTCATGGACCCGGACGCCCAGCAGCAGTTCCAGGAATTGCTGGACATGCTGAAGAGCCAGATGGCGCAGAACGTGTCCGATCAGATGCGCGAACAGATGCAGAACATGACGCCGGAGCAGATGGAGGCCATGCGCGAGATGATGCGCGAACTCAACCAGATGCTCCGCGACCGCATGGAGGGGCGCGACCCCGGTTTCGAGCAGTTCATGCAGAAGTGGGGGCCGATGTTCGGCGACGACCCGCCGCAGAGCCTGGATGAGCTGATGGAGCGCATCCAGCAGCAGATGGCGCAGATGCAGTCGCTCATGGACAGCCTGTCGCCCGAGGCGCGGCGCGAGCTGGAAGACGCCATGCAGTCGGCCATGGACCCGCGCCTGATGGACGAGATGTCCGAGTTCGCCAGCCTGATGCAGGCTCTCATGCCGCCCGACGACCTGGCCCGCCAGTACCCGTTCCTCGGCGACGACAGCATGACGCTGGAGCAGGCCATGGAGGCGATGCAGCAGATGCAATCGCTGGATCAGCTTGAGCAGTCATTGCAGCAGGCCATGCGCACCGGCAATCTCGACGACGTGGACCCGGAGCAGTTGGCCGAGTTACTGGGCGAGGAGGCTCGCCGCGCCTGGGAGGAAATGGACCGGCTGCGCCAGATGCTCAAGGACGCCGGCTACATCACCGGCGATGATGACCTTTCGCTCACGGCGCGAGGCATCCGGCGCATCGGGCAGAAAGCCATGCGCGAGGTGTTCCAGCACCTCAAGAAGGACCGCATCGGCAACCACGACCTGGACACCCGCGGCGCCGGCGGAGACCTGCTGGGCGACACCAAGACCTACGAATTCGGCGACCCGCTGCAACTCGACCTACAGACCACGGTGAAGAACGCCATCGTGCGAGGCGGCCCGCAGGTTCCGGTGAAGCTGCGCCCGGACGACTTTGAGATCTACCGCAACGAGCACATGACGCGGGCGGCCACCATCGTGCTGCTGGACCAGAGCCGCTCCATGGGACTGTTCAACAACTGGGCGGCGGCCAAGAAGGTGACGCTGGCCCTGTTCGCGCTGATCCGCCAGCAGTATCCCCGGGATACGCTGCACGTGGTGGGGTTCTCAGACTACGCGCGCGAACTGGAAGAGGAAGACCTGGCCGGGTTGACGTGGAACAACTGGGTGTCCGGGACCAACCTGCACCACGCACTGATGTTGTCCCGCAAGCTGCTGTCGAGAGAGAAGGGCGGCACCCGCCAGATCCTGGTGATTACGGACGGAGAGCCCACGGCACACCTGGAAGGCGATCAAGCCTTTTTCGCCTACCCTCCCAGCTACCGTACCGAGCTTGAGACATTGAAAGAGGTGCGGCGCTGCACCCAGGAAGGCATCGTCATCAACACCTTCATGCTGGAGAACAACTACCAGCTGGTGAATTTCGTGGACCGGATGACGCGAATCAACCGGGGCCGGGCATTCTACAGCAGCAGCGAGAACCTGGGCGAGTACGTGCTGGTGGACTACATCAACAACCGGCGCAAGCGCGTGTCGGGCTGAGCCCGCGTTGATGCGCTCGTTAGATGCGCTCGTTAGAAAAGATATGACAAACGCCGCCGCCAAACCACAAACGCCCCGGGAGTATCTCGACGCCGGCGATGCAGCATTCGCTGCTGGGGATAAGGCCGCCGGAAGCCGGTTGTTCTGGAAAGCCGTTGAAGCCACCTTGATCGGCTTGGCGGAATCGAACGGGTTCGACTTGAGCCGGAACACGTTGAGCCAAGTGGCCCGCGCGATTGACGAAAAGCAAGGGCTCGAATATCACCACCTGGGCGGTTTGAGTACGGGCCAATGTATGAAACACAACGGCGACTTTGACTACATGGGGCCCAACGAGCTCGAAATGGCAATTAGTGGAGTTCGAAAGTTCGTCTTGAAGCACGCTTGATGCAGGACAGAAATGACAGACTCCGCCAGAGAGGGCCAATCCACGCGGCTGCGGCTGGCAATTATCTGGCAGACGCTCAGGATTTGCTGCAAAGGAACCGACAAGAATCCGCCGCCTGTCTTCTGTATGAGGCAGCAAAAAGCAGCATAAACGCGATCGCCAACATGAACGGCGAGAATCCTGGCCACACTGACAACAAAGCCAGAGCCCTACAAGCCATCATGGCGCAGCATCCCACACCAGAATTGCTGCAAGACGGGTGGGAAGCCGCTCGCAAGTTGCATATCCACTGTGACCAGCATCATTTGGGTGACGAGGAATTTGGGGACGGCATGCAGTTGTCGATTGTTTTGTCCAACGGATGCTTGCTTTGTTCCAAGAGACGAGCTAACCCGGTGGCCTGATTCGAGGTTACGCAATTCGCAAAAATTGCTACGAAATCAGTCATGTACCTATTCCCAAAGCCGCCTGTCGGTGTTAACATAGGGTAACGAAATTCATCCGCCGCTTTTAAGGCAGTCCGGCGAGGCTGGCAAAGCGAGGGCGTGAACCGGATCGGGCGAATGGCCCGCATCTGCGCGTTGTACGCTACCCTGCCGCCGAATTGTCCACCGGCCTGGCAAGGCTTTTTCATAGCTACCGCTGAGAACATAGCAGACCGCGCCCACGCTGAGCCCGGGAGCGAAAACAGCCTGCCCGGGCGGCGCATCATGGATGCCGACGAAATCCGGCGGGCCGTGACGCGAATGTTCCACGAGATCCTGGAACGGAACCACGGGGCCGATGGGTTGCTGTTGGCCGGCATTCGCACTCGCGGCGTACCCCTGGCGGAACGACTGGCAGCGCACATCCAGACGTCGGAGAACGCAGCGGTTCCGGTGGGTCGGCTGGACATCAACCTCTATCGCGACGACCTGTCCGAGCGGCCCCGGATGCGAATACGGCCCACAACCATGCCCGTGGACGTAGCCGGCAGGACGGTGGTGCTGGTGGACGACGTTCTCTACACGGGCCGCACCGTGCGCGCGGCGATGGACGCCATCAGCGACCTGGGACGGCCGCTGCGCATCCAACTGGCCGCATTGGTTGACCGCGGGCACCGGGAGCTGCCCATCCGCGCCGACTTCGTGGGGAAGAACATTCCCACTCGCCAGATGGAGTTGGTGCGCGTCCGATTCCTGGAAACCGACGGCATAGACGACGTGTCGATCCTGGAGCGGGAGTGACGCCATGGCGACCACAGTTGTGAACGACGCGGAAGCGCTCCCGGGCACCGCCATCCCGGTTCCGGGGCTGCGTCGGCACGTTCTCGACCTGGACGATTTCACCGCCGACGAGATCACCGCGACCCTGGACAACGCGGCGGCCATGCGCGACGTGCTGGAACGAGATGTTAAAAAGGTGCCAGCGCTCCGCGGTCGGGTGATCGTTACCCTGTTCTACGAGGCCAGCACGCGAACGCGCATATCGTTCGAGGAAGCCGGCAAGATTCTCAGCGCCGACGTGATCAACATGACCGCGTCCGCCAGCAGCATCGAGAAGGGAGAATCGCTGCTGAACACCGGTTTGACCCTGCAGGCGATGGGCGTGGACGTGATAGTGGTGCGACACCCGCACGCCGGCGCGCCGCATTTCCTGGCCCGCAACCTCAAAAACGTCGCGGTCATCAACGCTGGCGACGGAGCGCACGCCCACCCGACCCAGGGGCTGCTGGATCTGTGCACCGCCCGGGATCACCTGAGCGAACTGGCCGGCCGCAAGATAGTGATTGTGGGCGACGTGCTGCACAGCCGGGTCGCCCGCTCCGCCGTATGGGGATTCGTGAAAGCGGGCTCCCAGGTTGTGCTGTCGGGTCCTCCCACACTCATGCCCGACCCGTTTACTCAGGGCGGTTGGGGATCGGCGGCCAGCAGCAATGGCGTTGCCAACCCGCTGGCGAACGTGTCCGTCGAACCCGACCTGGACGCCGCCATTGACGATGCAGACCTGGTGATGGCGCTACGGTTGCAATCGGAACGGCAGCAGAGGGGATTTTTCCCCAGCCTGCGCGAGTACATCCGCCGCTGGCAGGTCAACGACGCCCGAATGGCCCGCGCCAAGCCCGACGCGTTGCTGATGCACCCGGGACCGATGAACGAAGGCATTGAGGTCAGCAGCAGCCTGGCCCACGGCGAGCGCTCGCTCATTGAAGAACAGGTCACCAACGGGGTCGCCATACGCATGGCTTTGCTGTATCAACTCGTGGGCGCGGCGGCGGTCGAGGACTGAACGATGGCCCGGCCGCACCAACAGCCCATCCTGATCAACGGCGGGCGCGTGATCGACCCGGCCAACGGCAGGGACGGAGTCTTCGACGTGCTGATCGTCGACGGCGCGATTAAGGCGGTCGAACGGTCGATACCCACTGACGGCCTGGATGGCGACGTGCGGGTGATACAGGCCGGCGGCCTGGTGGCCTCGCCCGGTTTCATCGACATCCACGCCCATCTGCGGGAACCCGGGTATGAGTACAAGGAGACCATCGCCACCGGCGCGGAGGCGGCGGTGCGCGGAGGGTTCACCACCATCTGCGCCATGCCCAACACCGACCCGGCGATCGACAACGCCGCGGTAGTGGACTACATCGCGAACCGGGCCGCAACCGTCCCGGCCCGGGTACGGGCGATCGGCTGCGTGACCAAGGGGCGCAAGGGCAGAGAGTTGGCGGACATGGAGGAGCTGATCACCGCCGGGGTGGTGGCGTTCAGCGACGACGGCGACCCAGTGTACGATGCCGGCCTGATGCGGCTAGCGCTCACGTACAGCAGGGACCTGGGCGTT
The DNA here is from genome assembly GCA_022823105.1 of Dehalococcoidia bacterium. GTDB lineage: Bacteria > Chloroflexota > Dehalococcoidia > Lucifugimonadales > UBA3495 > Bin87. The sequence continues at coordinate 6,835 of JAJDXU010000082.1, read as the reverse complement.
CCCGTCAGCAATCACTGCGAGGACCATGAGTTGTGTCCCGGCGGCGTGATGGCGGAGGGTTGGGTAAGCAGCCGGCTGGGCCTGGCCGGCATCCCCGCCGTTGCCGAGGAGGCGATGGTGGCGCGCGACATTTCCCTGGCGCAGCTGACCGGCGGGCGGCTGCACCTGGCTCATCTCAGCTCTGCCGGCAGCGTAGCGATGGTTCGTCAGGCCAAGGAACGGGGCATCCCGGTGACCGCTGAGGTTTGCCCACACCACCTGATGTTGACCGACGCCTGGGCCCTGGGCGGCAAGGGCGACCCCAACGTCGCCGCCGGCCCGTTCGCCTATGACACCCACACCAAGGTTTACCCTCCGCTGCGCACCGACACAGATGTCGCCGCTTGCGTGGCGGGGCTGGCCGACGGCGCCATCGATTGCGTCGCCACCGATCACGCTCCCCACGAGCGCGTCAGCAAGGAGTGCACCTACCACGAGGCGGCGTTCGGGATCAGCGCGCTGGAGACGGCGCTGGGCACGGCGATGACCGCGGTGCACAGCGGAGCCGTGAGCCTGCCCACGATGGTTGCACGTTTGACCGCCGGACCGGCCCGCGTGTTGGGCAACGGGCTATCGCAGTTTGCATCGCTCACTCCCGGTACGCCGGCTGATCTGGCGCTGTTCGATCCCGACGCGACCTGGACGGTGGACGTGAGCAAGTTCGCGTCGATGGGCCGCAACACTCCGCTCAACGGGGTGGAGCTGCGCGGACGGGTGGCCGTGACGATTGTGGGTGGCCGCGTGGTGTTTGAAGAACCAGCCTTATTGAACAAAGGAGACGCAGCGTGAGCGGTGTGGCGCATCTGGTCCTGGAGGACGGCACGGTTTTCACCGGTGAGTCATTCGGGGCGCAAAGGGAAGGCTGGGGCGAGGTGGTGTTCAACACCACCATGACGGGATACCAGGAGGTTCTCACAGATCCGTCCTACGCCGGGCAGATGGTGGCGTTGACCTACCCACTGGTTGGCAACTACGGCATCAACCGCGCCGATTTCGAATCGAAGCGTATCCAGGCGTCGGCCCTCATCGTACGGCAGCACTGCGACCTGCCCAGTCACAGTTCCAGCAACATGACGCTGGACGCATTTCTCAAGGAGTATGACATACCCGGCATCAGCGGCATCGATACTCGGGCGCTGACCCGCAGGCTACGCACCCGAGGCGTCATGATGGGTCTCATCACGTCCGACAGCCCCGACCTGGCCCAGCACAAACTGAACGAACTGCCCCGCTACGACAACCTGGACCTGGTCAGCACCGTCACCACGCCGGACGGCTACACATGGGACGGCTCCGAGACAGCCGGCTATCCGCCCGCGCCGGCGGAAGGGGTGCGCCGCATCCTGGTGACCGACGTTGGGCTGAAGTACAACATACTGCGCCTGTTGCAGAGCCGGGGCTGCGAGGTGATCGCCGTTCCCGCGACCACGCCGGCAGACGTGATGCTGGGGATGCAGCCGTCGGGCCTGCTCCTGTCGCCCGGCCCCGGAGACCCTGAACTGCTGGGCAACATCGTGGACAACGTGCGCGGGTTGATCGGACGGGTACCCATCATGGGAATCTGCCTGGGGCACCAACTGGCCGCCCGTGCGCTGGGCGCGCGCACCTACAAGCTCAAGTTCGGCCATCGCGGCGGGAACCATCCGGTCAAGGACCTGGAGTCCGGCCGGGTGCACATCACCGCGCAGAACCACGGTTACTCCGTGGATGCCGATAATCTGCCGCCCGGATTAGAGGTTTCCCAGATCAATTTGAACGACAATACGGTGGAGGGCCTGCGACACCGGGAGGTGCCGCTGTTCACCATCCAGTACCACTCCGAGGCGTCGCCCGGGCCCAAGGACAACGAGTACCTGTTTGACCGTTTCCTGGCCATGGTCGACGACGCCGCGCCGGTGAGTCGGTCCGCGTAACCAGGGCTCGCAATAAAACCAAGAGGGGTACGCGACACATGACCGGATTCACCGCATTCCTGCTGGAGCAGGGAATAGAAACAGAACTGCCCATCGGGCTGAACGAAACGCTGGGCCTGCTGAACGAAATTCTCCCCACCTTCTCCCACAACAGGCACGGCTACCTGCTGGCTGCAGTGAGCCGGGGTCAGTTGGGGTCCCGCTGGGAACTGGCCGTGAAGGTTACCGACCCGGCTACCGGGGAGCCCATAAGCGACCAGGCCGTGGGCTACGTTCACGTCTCCAAGGTCGCTCCCGACGCGACGGAACTGGTCATACCGCCGCGCACGCCCGATGGCGGCATCGATCTCGGCCATTTCGACAGTGAAGGCGAGTACTTCGGCGCCTTTATTTTCCTGATGATCAACGCTCTGGTTGAGCGGCGACTGATGGAACTGCCCGGGGCCATGCCCCGTTTTTCGTAACCGACTCCACGGCGCAACAAGGACACTCCATTGAGCGATAATCCCCAGCAACCCCGTAAGGTTTTGGTCATAGGTTCCGGCCCCATCGTGATCGGCCAGGCTGCCGAGTTCGACTATGCCGGCACCCAAGCCTGCAAGGCCCTCCGCGAAGAGGGAGTGTCCGTCGTGCTGGTCAACTCCAACCCGGCGACGATCATGACGGATCGCGATATCGCGGACCGCGTCTATATCGAACCGCTCACCGTGCCGGTGCTGGAGCGCATTATCGCGACGGAACGCCCGGACGGCGTATTACCCACGCTGGGCGGACAGACCGGCCTCAATCTGGCCGTGGCGCTGGCGGACGCCGGGGTGCTGGATCGCTATGACGTGCGGCTGCTGGGCACTCCGTTGGAGACCATCCGCAAGGCCGAGGACCGTGACTTTTTCCGGCAGTTCCTTCTCGACATCGGTGAACCCATGCCACCCAACCGGACGGTAAACAGCATGGAGGAGGCGCGCGAATATCGCAACGAGGTTGGCCTGCCGCTGGTGATCCGGCCGGCGTACACCCTGGGCGGAACGGGTGGGGGAATCGCCGAGACCGACGAAGATTTCGTCGCCATCGTGGAGAGTGGGCTGGCGGCCAGTCCCATCAGGCAGGTGCTACTGGAACGGTCGCTGGTGGGCTGGAAAGAGGTGGAGTACGAGGTGATCCGCGACGGCGCCGACAACTGCATCACCGTGTGCAACATGGAGAATTTTGACCCCATGGGCGCCCACACTGGCGACAGCATCGTGGTCGCGCCCAGCCAGACGCTGACGGACAAGGAGTACCAGATGCTCCGCACCGCCAGCCTCAGCATCATCCGGGGCCTGGGCATTGAAGGCGGGTGCAACATACAACTGGCCCTGCGGCCGCACCCGGATGCGATGCGGAACCGGCCGGGAGACTGGGAACCCGAATCCGACTACTACGTCATCGAGGTCAACCCCCGGGTCAGCCGTTCTTCCGCGCTGGCGAGCAAGGCAACCGGTTATCCCATTGCGCGGGTGTCGGCAAAGATCGCAGTGGGCCGGCGACTGGATGAGATTCCGAACGCCGTGACCGGCAGCACCGGCGCTGCATTTGAGCCGGCGCTGGACTACTGCGTGGTGAAGATCCCCCGCTGGCCGTTCGACAAATTTCCCAACGGGGACCGGAACGTCACCACGCAGATGAAAGCCACGGGCGAGGTCATGGCCATCGACCGCAGCTTCGAGTCAGCCCTGCAGAAAGCGACGCGGGCGTTGGAGCAGCCCAACACCTCGTTGCTCTGGGAGGACAAGGACTGGCGCGAGTTGAGCGTGCGGCAGGGACGCCAGCAGTTGCTGGACGCGCTGCCCCTGCATCCCAACGACCTGCGCTTGTGGGCCCTGACCGCGGCCCTGCGCCGGGGGATCACTCGCGACGAACTGGTGGCGCACACCAGCATCGACCCGTGGTTCGTTGCCGCGCTGGAGCGAATCGTGGACCAGGAGCGCAAGCTGCTGGGCAATCCGCTGACCCCGGCATCGCTGCTGGCCTCCAAGCGGCTGGGATTCCCCGACCAGGAGATATCCACGCTGTCCGGCCTGCTGCCCGAGCAGGTGCGGCAGATGCGCCAGCACCACGGCATCAAGCCGGTGTTCAAGATGGTGGACACCTGCGCCGCCGAGTTCGAGGCGGCCACGCCCTACTACTACAGCGCGTATGACACTGAGAACGAGGCGCCGCCGCTGGAGGGGCGCAAGGCGGTGGTCATCGGCAGCGGCCCCATCCGCATTGGACAGGGTATCGAGTTCGACTACTGCAGCGTGCATGCGGCGTGGGCGCTGTCGGAGGCCGGCGTTGCCAGCATCATGGTGAACTCCAACCCCGAGACCGTGTCCACCGACTTCGACACCAGCGACCGCCTCTATTTCGAGCCGCTGGATGAGGAGGCGGTGCGCGACATCATTGACAACGAGACGGTCGACGACAACCCGCCGCCCAGCCTGGTGCAGTTCGGGGGTCAGACGGCCATCAATCTTTCGCAGTCCCTGGCCGCCGCCGGCCTGCCCATCCTGGGTTCCAGCGCAGAGGCCATCGACATCGCCAGCGACCGGCAGAAGTTCGAGCGGTTCCTGGTGGACCTGGGCATTCCGCAGCCGCCGGGCGCGACGGTACATTCCGTCGACCAGGCCCTGCGGGTGGCCCAGCGCATCGGGTATCCCGTGGTGGTGCGGCCCAGCTACGTGCTGGGCGGGCGCGCCATGGAGATCGTGCGCAACGCCACCGAGTTGATCCGCTACCTGACCATCGCCACCGAGGTGACGCCCGAGCGCGAGGTGCTGGTGGACCACTACATGGAGGGGCGCGAGTGCGAGGTGGACGCCATCTGCGACGGCGAGCGCGTCCTGATTCCCGGGATCATGGAGCACGTGGAGCGCGCCGGCGTGCACAGCGGCGACTCCATGGCGATCTATCCCGGCCTGAACCTCACGGAGGAGGAGGTCGATACGCTGGTGGACTACACCACCCGCATCGGCCTGGCGCTGGGCGTGCGCGGCCTGATGAACATTCAGTTCGTGCTGCAGGGCGGCAGCGCCTACCGCAGCCCCAGCGTCCACGCCACTGACGAGGACGAACCCACCACGGTGTACGTGCTGGAGGTCAATCCCCGGGGCAGTCGCACCATCCCGTTCATCTCCAAGGTGACCGGCGTGCCGGTGGCAAATCTGGCCACCAGGGTGATGCTGGACGCCAAGCTGGAGGACATGGGATACGAGGGCGGACTGTGGCCGCGCCAGAAGCTGGTGGGCATCAAGGCGCCCGTGTTCTCGATGTCCAAGCTGGTGGGCGTGGACTGGTACATGGGGCCGGAGATGAAATCCACCGGCGAGGTGATGGGCATTGACTGGGATTTCACGGGAGCGCTGACCAAGGCGCTGCAGGCAGCCAGCATCAACTTATCGCCCGGGATGGGGGTGCTGCTGAGCATATCCGACAATGCCAAGGCGGACTCGCTGCCGCTGATTCGCGGTCTGGCCGACGCCGGGTGCCGGCTCTACGCCACCGAGGGCACGGCAGCCATGATCACGGCGATGAACCTGCCCGTGACCACCATCACCAAGCGCATCGGCGAGGGTTCGCCCGACGTGCTGGACGTCATCAACGACGGCACGGTGGGCGCGGTGGTCAACACTCTTTCCGGCGATACGTCGGTGATGCGGGACGGATTTTTCATCCGGCGCGCCGCGGTGGAGCGGCGTATCCCGTGCTTCACCTCGCTGGACACGGCGCGCGCCGCCATGGAGAGCATGCTCAGCGGTCTGGATAACTACAACATCCTGACCACCGAGGAATACCTGGCAGCGCCCCGCGTGTAGCGGGGAAACGGTAAGGCGATCCAGGCAAGAGGGCGGGTTTGAAGCCCGCCTTTACCAGTCCATCACTGTGCCGATGCCCAGTTGCTCGGCTCGCTCCCAAACCACCCGGGCGGCTGCCACGTCGGCCAGCCCGGTGCCCATGATCTTGCAGTAAACGATTTCTTCGGTGGAGGCGCGCCCGGGGATGGTTCCGGCCACCGCATGGCGCAGTTCCTGGAACTGGCTCCACTGGACAATTCCCTGCTCCACGGCGCCGGAGATGTCGCCGCATTCCAGCGGCGCCTGTTCCAGTGAGTCCACGAACCGGCGATCAGCCCTGGCCAGCGTGGCGCCGTCCACCTCCTGGAACCTGAGCAATGTGGGGCCGGCTCCGATCACCGTGGCGCCCGGGGCGAGCCAATCGCCCTGCACCACCGGGGTCTGGGTGGCCGCTATGGCGATCACTACGTCGCACCCTGCGACCGCGCCCTCGTTGGAGTCGGCAGCGATGACCGGGATGCCAAGATCGTCGCTCATTCGCGCGGCGAAGGCCTGGCGGTTGTCGGCGTTGCGGCTGAATGCCCGTACCTCGGCGATCTCACGCACCAGGCTCACGGCGCGGAGTTGGTCGCCGGCCTGGTTGCCCGTTCCAACAATCCCCACTGTGAGAGGGCCGGCCTGGTTCGCCAGGTGCTTGACGGCGACCCCGGTGGTGGATCCGGTCCGGAGTTGGCCCAGCCGATTGGCCTGGGTGTACAGCAGCAGTTCGCCACTGCCGGCATCGTAGAGGCTGACCTGGAACGAATACCCGTTCCGGGTGTTGGTGAAGGTCTTGACCCCGAACATGCCATCGTAGATCAGCGCTCCGCCCATGACAGCGAGGTAACTGCCCTGCGTGGCGAGGCGGCGTCGGGTGAGGTTGGCCGCCTGTCCGTCGCCGTAATTGGAGACCATCGTCTCGATGGCGGGAAGGACTTCATTCAGGCCAACGCACTCGTTGACCTGTGCATCTGTAAGGAAGCGGGCCATGTGAGAACCCCGTGAGCGCCACTAACGGGCGAAATAGAGGCG